>JALOPN010000149.1 GCA_025453875.1 Gemmatimonadaceae bacterium
AGATGCGCGCGCGGCGGAATGCGATCCCACGCGTAGAGGTAGATGCCGAGGAAGATGGCCTCGGTGAAGAACGCGAGCCCCTCGAGCGAGAACGGCATGCCGATGATGCCGCCCGCGTGCTCCATGAACGTGGGCCACAGGAGCCCGAGCTCGAACGACAGCACGGTGCCCGACACGGCACCAACGGCGAACATGATCGCGGTGCCCTTGGCCCAGCGCTTCGCGAGCTCCTTGAGCAACGGATCGCCCGTGCGCAGATACTGCCACTCGGCGGCCGCCATGAGCGCCGGCATGCCGATGCCGACGACGGCGAAGATGATGTGAAAGCCGAGCGACATGGCCATCTGGCTGCGCGCGGCGAGCAGGTCCGTCATGATCCGGCGGTTGCGTGAAGGCGCGTGTCCGTGGTGGACAGCCCGGCAATCACACCCGGTTCGGGTGCGGCGCACCGGGCGGCGCGCGGCGAGGGCGCACCAATGGTGCCTGCCCTCCGCTCAGGGACGAACGGGCGAGCGTCGGGCCACGTGCCCGATCCGCGCCTCAGGGGCGCGCGATCAGGCTCTCGGGGTCGACGGTGATGTTCCCGTAGCGCACGATGAGGTGCAGGTGCGGCCCGGTCACCCGCCCGGTAGCCCCGACCTCGCCAATGACGTCGCCCCGCTGCACGGTGTCGCCCACCGCCACACGGTGCTTGCTGAGGTGCAGATACGCGGTCACGAGACCCGCGCCGTGGTCGAGGTAAACGACGTTGCCGCCCAGGTAGAACGCGTCCACGATGCGCACCACCCCACGATTGGCGGCCCGCACCGGCGCCCCGACCGCGCCCTGGTAGTCGGTGCCCATGTGCCGACTGGTGACCGCCCCGTTGAAGGTGCGACCGCCGCCAAAGCCGCTCGTGATACGCGACGGACGCGGCGCCAGGAACGGCTCCTCGAACAGGCGCGGCGTCTGGTGCGCCGCTCTAGAGACGGCCGCCGCCATCGCGCTCTCGCGCCGCTGCCGGGCCAACAGCGCACTGTCAGGCGGGGCGCCGAACTGCGGCGCCACGCGCAGGCGCTCCAGCGGATACGCCCCATCCTTGGCGCCGATGCGGATGTCACGACGTGATCCATCGACACACAACACCGACAGCATTACACCATTTGATGAATCCACCGGGATCGCGGCGTACGCCGTCACGGAGTCACCCGAGGCGCCGAAATGAAGCGGTTCACCCGACACCTGCGCCGTGGTGACGCCACGCGGATCGCCACGCAGGTGGACGCGGAACAGCGTGCCGGCGCGGGGAATCTGCGGCTGCCACGTGAAGTCGGACGGCGCCGGGCACCCTGTTGTTTGCGCCAGCAATACGCCACCATGGATCGACGTGAGCGCCAGTACAGCGGCCACTACACGAAGAATCACGCCGCCACCGCCTCGCGCAGTGCGCCGATCGCCGTCCCGTACCCGGCCTCTTCCGGCAGCAGCAGCCGCATGCCGTAGTACTCGCCCACGCGCTCCAGCACCGCGCGGAAGCTCGGCATGTCCGTCAGGTGGCCGATCACCACCACATGCTCCAGCTGCTCGGCCCGCGCCGCATTGATGGCTGTGATCGCAATCACCTGCCCCACGAGCGTCACCAGCGCCGCCGCGAGATCTTCCCGCGTGGCCGCGTCGGTCTGGCGGGCGAGGCGGCCAAAGTTCACCGCGGTCGCGTCGGGCGGCAGCGCGCCGATCGGACCCAGCACCACATCCTGCAGGCTCAGATCGGCGCCGTTCGGGTCGCCGGCCAGGGCGAGCGCATCGATCGCCATGGGATCGGTGGTGCCGAGCAGCAGCCGGCCCAGCCCCAGCAGCGTGCCGCCGCCCACGCCGGTACCGGTGATGTGGCGACAGCCGTCGGCGCGAGCCGCCACCACCGCCGTCCCCGAGCCGGCGCTCACCACGAGGGTGGGCACCGCGTGCGCGCTCGCGTCGAACGCCAGCGCGTGTGGCGCCGACGCGTCGCGCACGAGCGCACCGAGCGCTTGCCCCCCGCGCCCGATGGCCGTCACTTCGTTCACACTCACGAGGGGGAGTGCACCGATCACCGCGGGGAGCGCGCGGTGACGACCGCCGGTGACGGCCAGCCGCGCGACATCACGCGCCGGCACACCGCCACCGCGCAGGATCTCGTGCACGACATCGGCGTTGGGCGCACCGTCCGATGGACGCGTCCATCGGTGCAGCGCGCCGTCCACGCGCGCGACGGCATCGGTGTTGCTGATGCCGAAGTCGATCGCGACCTGCGCGCCGTCGCTGTCACGCGACGTCATGCGCACTCCCGCCGTCACGCTGTGTCATGCGCCCGCTCAGCCGATGACCTTGGGCTTGAGCGGCTTCGTGCCGTTCAGCTTCGGGCGCGGACCGTTGCTCACCTCGACCGTGAGGTCCTTGATGAACTGCGTGATCTTCGTGTAGTGCGGATAGTCGATGAACTCCGCTTCGTCGGTGCGCTGGTGGTAGTCGCCATGCAGACCGGTGAAGAAGAACGCGATCGGAATCCCCTGCCGCGCGTAGTTGATGTGATCGCTGCGGCCGTAGATGTTGTTGTAGCCCGCCCATTCGATCGGATCATCGAACTTGTAGTCGAGCACGAGCGGCTTGCTGCGCTTCTTGTTCACCGACTGCACGGTTTCGCCGAGATCCTTCGAGTCGAAGAAGGAGCCCACGACGCCCACGTAGTCGTCGCCGCCACCGGGCAGGTCTTCCGCACGTCCGCGACCGATCATGTCGACATTGATCGCCGCCACGATGGAATCGATCGGCACCGTGGGATGCCGCGCGTAGTGTGCCGAGCCGAGCAGACCGGCCTCTTCGCCGGTGTGCCACACGAAGAGCGTCGAGCGCTTCGGCTTGACCGGCATCGCCATGATCGCTTCGGCGATCTCGAGCACCGCCATCGACCCCGAACCGTCATCATCGGCGCCATTGTTCACGCTATCGAGACGCGGCGTGGGGTGCACCTTGCGGATGCTGTCCATGTTGACCGTGAACGAGCGGATCACCTCGATCGTGGGCTGCTGCATGTTGTTCGCGATCATCCACTTGATGCGCTGATCGTTGAACGCCTTGAGCGAGTCCTTGTCCACCGGCGGCGCGAAGCCGACGTGATCGTTGTGCGCGCCCACGGCGACATACTGGTTGCGCAGCACCGGGTCGCTGCCCGGAATGATCGCCACCACGTTGCGCCCGTAGTTGGTGGGCACTTCCACGAAGTCGAGCAGCGCGTTCACCACGCCACCCGACGTGCCGGGGGCGAGGCCATCGAGCGATGTGCGTGCGAACATGCGCGCCGCCGCGTCACGCGTGATGCGCAGCACCGCCTGCGGCTGCAACTGGGCGAGCTGCTGCTTGAGCAGCGCGAGCGAATCCACCTGCCCTGCGCCGCCCGCCGGCGCGCGCCGTCCGCCGCCCGCCTGCGAAGCAACCGTCGGTTCGTTGAGCGCAACGCGCTGCGCCATGTTGAGCGCGTCGAGATCGACCGTCGCAATCGCCGCGGCCGCCGCGAAACGATCCGGCGCGCCACCGCCAGCACCACGGCCAAAGGCGCGTTCCTGCATGACCGTGCCCGCACCACGGCTCCCGGCGGCCGGCAGCAGGACCACCAGCTTCCCCGCCGCCTGCGCCGCGCTGATCTGCGACGCGGTGTCACCCGCCGTCCCGCCGAAGATCACTTCGACATCCACCAATGGACGCGGCGCGGCGGTGCCCGGCACCGCCACCCAGTCATGATTCCAGCGCAGCGGATTGCCGTTGGCCGTCAGCCGCGAATGCGTCGAATACTTGCGCAGCCGGTACGGCATCACCTGGAAGTAGGTGCCGTCGTCGCCGGCCGGGATGAGCCCGAGGCGCTGCATTTCGGCCGCGATGTAGTCGGTGCCCTTCTGGTTGCCGAAGCGACCGACCTGCCGCCCCTGCATCGAGTCGTCGGCGAACTGGTACAGGCGGATCTGCAGATCACGCACACTGATGTCGCCACCCGTCGGGGCGGGCGCCATGGTGGCCGGGTTGCCGTAGCGGTTGACGGGCTGTGCCTGCGCCGCGAGCGCCGGCAGGGTGAGCGCGGTCAGCGCGGCGAGCGCACGAGCGGAAACGGGGGAGCGCATTCGGAAGCAGTTGGGGGTGAAACCACGTTCCCCAAATTACCCCGAAGACTCGCGCGATGTTGACGCGCGTTCGCGCCTGCGCGCGTGCATTCCTGCCGAGAATCAGTTATCGCGGCGGCGTGACCGGCACGCGCGCTTCACCCGGTCGGGTCGCCTGCAACATCGGGTCGGCGGTCTCGCCCATGAGCGAGCGCTTGAGGAAGAAGGCGATCAGCCCCGCCACCGCACCCGCGCGCGCACATACCGCGCACACACCCAACGCGAGCGGCCACGCCACGTGCGAGCCCTGCGGACTGTTGGCCGTGGCCATCAGCTCTCCAGGCACGAACGCGAGCAGTCCGATGCCGGCCGCGATGAGCGCGCCGAGCACGGTCCACTTGAGGCCACGCAGGATGAGCCGCGGAAGCGGCGGTTGAGCGGACATGGTCCCGGGCAGGAGGGAGGACCGACGGCGCCGCAGGTGGGTGCGCAGCGCCTCCCTGTAGCCTACCGTCGCCGGTTCGACCTGTCCAGCCAGTGAGTCCGAACCGCCCCCGGTCCTATCCCACAATGCCCGTGCAGGCGCCGAGCCCGATGCGCACCGCGCCAGCCGCCGCCGCGTACCCGACGAGCGTGAGTTCGTCCCCGTCTTCGAGGAAGCCACGCGTCTCGCCCGTGGGCAGCGCGAGTGGTTCGGCACCGCGTCGCGTGAGCTCCAGCAGGCACCCCTGACTGCCCGGTACCGGACCCGACACGGTGCCACTCCCCAGCACATCGCCCGGGCGCAGGTTGCAGCCGTTCATGGTGTGATGCGTGAGCATCTGTCCGAGCGACCAGTAGAGGTCGAGAAACGACCCCTGCGAAATGCGCACGGCCGGCACACCGTCCGCGCGCATGCGCGCCGAGCGCAGCCACACCTCGAGCGTGAGGGTGAAGCCGCCTCGTCGTGCGTCGTCCGCATCCTGCAGATACGGCAACGGTGCGGGGTCCCCGTCGGCGCGCGGCGCGAGCGGCGCGCGAAACGGCTCGAGCGCATCCAGCGTGATCACGAACGGACTCACCGACGACGCAAAGTTCTTCGCGAGGAACGGCCCCAGCGGTTGATACTCCCACGCCTGCAGGTCGCGCGCACTCCAGTCGTTGAGCAGCGACAGCCCGAAGAGATGCGCGTCGGCATC
>JALOPN010000150.1 GCA_025453875.1 Gemmatimonadaceae bacterium
GGCGTTCATCGCCTACTCCAAGGCGCAGTTGGCCGAGTACAAGGTGCCGGTGACGGCTGACGTGTTCGGCCTGTCCACGCATCTCGAAGGCGACATCGAGATCGGACAGAACTGGGAGCGTGTGATCGGCGTCGCCGATGCCGTGCTGCCCATGGTGTATCCCTCACACTACGCGGCCGGTCTCTACGGCTTCGCACGACCGATCCAGAATCCGTACCAGATCGTACGCCTCGCCGTGACCGACGCGGTGGAGCGCACGCGCTTCGTGAAGGACTCCACGGGTGGCCCGGTGGGCGAGGTCATGCCGTGGCTCGAAGCGATGAGCATTCGCGGCGCCGACTACGGCGCGGCCGAGATTCGGGCGCAGATTCAGGCCACGTACGACGCCGGCGCGAAGAGTTGGGCGCTCTGGAATCCGGGTTCGAAGTTCACGACGTTCGAAGACGCGCTGCGCCCCGCGAGCGGTGGCCCATCGGCCGTCGAGCGCGCGGGATGGACGCGCCCCGACTGGGAGCTCCCGCGTACGCGGCTGAGCAAGGTCATTCTCAACCGCGAGCGGGCGGTGCGGTTGGCGCAGGATTCGACGCGTCGTCGCGACACGCTGACCGGAACGCCCTGATCGCATCCGCGAGCAGGGGCAGCGGTGCACGATCGAGCGGGTGCGGCGTATCGGGCCACACGCACGCACTCGCTGTCGGCACGTGCGACATCAGCCAGCGCAGCTCCTCGAGCGGGACGGTGCGATCGCGATCGCCCAGCGTGATTCGCACGGGACAGCGGATCCCCGCGAGGGTGTCGTCGGTGAGCAGCGGCGCATCGCCCAGCGCGCACAAGGCGTCGGCCGTGCCGCGCACGACGTCCGCCCAGTGCAATTCGCCGTGGCGCGCGGCGAGCTGCGCGGCGTACGCGGGCACCTTGGCGCGCAGCACCTCGGGATCCAGTTGCGTGATCGCGTCCGACGCGACGTCGGGTGACCACCGCAGCTTCGTGCCGAGCGTGAAGACCGAACGTACACGCTCGGGAGCGCGCGCCGCCGCGACGAGCGCCACGTAGCCGCCCATGCTGTAGCCCACGAGATGCGCCGGTCCGTGCGCGTCGAGCCAGTCGAGCGTCTGCGACACGAAGTGCTCGAGACGCAGCGGACGTGTGGCCGGCGCGCTGGCGCCGTGGCCTTCGAACTCGAGGGCGTCGAGCACGGTCTCACCGCGTGCCACCAGTGCGTCACGCAGGGAAGCCAGCGTGGTGCGATCGCCGAGGGCACCGTGCAGGAGCAGGAGCATGGGTTGGTGGTGAGGAAGTCATCCGGGCGGTACGTTCCGACGTCGCCCTTGCCTTCCAGTTTCTCCCACCGCCGCGACCGATGTCCAGTTCCCGCCGCGATTTTCTGAAGGCGTCCGGTGCCGGCCTCGCGCTTGGCCTGACGTCCTCGCCGCTCGACGCCCTCGGCGTCGCGCCAGCATCACCCGAGACGACCGCCACCAGCGAGCGACGCGCCCCGGAGTTGCTCGTGCGCCGCGCCGTCGCGCCCGTGGTGATCGCCGACTACAGCGGGTACGCGTACCGCAACGGCGGCACCGAGAACGCGGTGGAGCACGCGTTCCGTCGCCTCGTCGCCGGCGACGACGTGCTCGACGCGCTGATCGCCGGTGTGAACATCCCCGAACTCGATCCGGAGGAAAACGGGATCGGTTACGGTGCGCTGCCCAACGCGGACGGCATCGTGCAGCTCGATGCGTCGTGCATGCACGGCCCGCGTCGACGCGCCGGTGCCGTGGCGGCCCTCGAAGGGGTGCGCACGCCGTCGCTCGTGGCGCAGGCCGTGATGGACTACACCGACCATCACCTGCTCGTGGGGGAAGGCGCGCAGGCGTTCGCGCGCGCGATGGGCTTCACGATCGAGGCGGACCTCAATACCGCCGACAGCCGGCGCCTGTGGCGTGAGTGGAAGCGTCGGCTCGATCCCGAACACTGGCTCGATCCGAAGGGGAACGGACGCCGCGCGCAGGATGTGAAGGACCGACCGAAACACGAACGCGACCCCGGACTCGAGGCGGGCCTCAGCATGGTGCGCGACGGTCTGATCCGCGAAGGCTCCTTCTGGGGCACGATCAACTGCAACGGACTGGCGCCCAACGGCGACCTCGCCGGCGTCACCACCACGAGCGGTCTTGCGTGGAAGATCCCGGGACGCGCGGGTGATTCGCCCATTCTCGGGGCCGGCCTCTACGTCGACAACGCGGTGGGTGCCGCCGGCAGCACCGGACGTGGCGAAGCCAACCTGTACAATCTCTCGTCGTACCTGATCATCGAGGAACTGCGTCGCGGCGCACGCCCCAAGGATGCCGGACTCGCGGCGCTGCGTCGCATTCGCGACAACACCGTCGAGGCGCGTCTGCTCAACGCGCGCAAGGAGCCCAACTTCAACATCCGCTTCTTCATCGTGGACAAGCAGGGGCGCTCCGCCGGTGTGTCGATGTATCACGCGGGGGAAACGCAGTACGCGCTCTGTACCGAACAGGGCGCGAGCGCGCCGGACCTCGAGCCGCTGCTCCCCGGCAGCCCGACCGACTGATGCGCACGACCCTGACGCGCGTCGCGCTGCTCCTCGCGGTCTCGATCGCCAGCGTGTCATGCGACGCGCCACCGGTCGCGACGTCATCGGTCGCCGAGTGGTCCGTGGGCGCCACGCCATCGCTCGCCATTGCGGGCGACGACTCGCTCGGCGCCCCGCTCATCGGTAACGCCGAGGGTGTGACGCAACTGCCTGACGGCAGCGTGCTGGTGGCCGATCGTGGTCTGTTCTCCTTGCGTTGGTTCGACCAGAACGGCGCGCTCGTCCGTTCGATCGGACGCGAGGGCAAAGGGCCCGGTGAGTTCGAGTACATCGCGCGCCTGCATCGGTGTGGCGACTCCGTGTTCGTCAACGAGATCACGAAGACAGCGCCCTGGCTCGTCTACGCACTCGACGGCACGATGGTCCGCGATTTTGCCTTCGATTCACCACAAGGCATTCCGACCTATCGCACCGCGTGCAATCCGACGGGTCAATTTCTGCACATGGGCTGGGAGCGTCGCACGGGTCCGCCGGAGCCCGGGCGCAAGCGCGGTGTTGTCCCCTTCTGGCTGAGCGACGCTGCGGGGCGTGCGACGGCACCGCTCGGCGATCTGCCCGGATCGGAACGGCTCGTCTCACTTGGCGGCTCGAGCCCGCACCCGCTCGGCCGTGAACCGCTGCTCGCGATCGGGCGCACCCGCGCGTACGTCGCCACGGCGGACAGCTTCACGATTCGCACGTTCGGCCTCGATGGCGCGCCGCTCGCGTCCATCATCGACGAACCGGGCGACCTCACCACCACGCCGGACGACATCGCGCGCTACAAGTATCGTGACACCCTCGGCAGCACCGACGTGCGCAAGGCGGAGGCGGTGCGCGAATGGACGACGTTCGAGTTCCCGCCCACGGTGCCCGCGTACGACGCCATGCTCGTCGATGCGCAGGACCATCTGTGGGTGCGGCGCACACCGCGTGCCATAGGGGCGCCCGCTCGGTGGCACGTGTTCGCTCCCGACGGAACGCGCGTGGCCGCGGTGAGCCTGCCCGACGCGTTCGACGTGCGCGAGGTGGGCCGCGATTACATTCTTGGTATCCGCCTCGACGCCGCCTCCGGCGCGCAGGTGGTGGAACGGTACTCGCTGCAACGCGCTTCGAACGCGACCGACGCCGGCCGCACGCGCTGACTCGTGACCTGCCGTCGTTTCGCCGCGCGTCGCCTGGCGCCGAGCGCCTGCACGTCCCCGGCCCACTCTACATCCCGCCCACCGTTTCGCCGAATGGGCTCGTGCTCACGGCGCGCGCGAGCACGGCGGAGATCGCACCTGGCCATCGCGCCCATCATCCGCGCACGCACGGGCGAGCGCGCGCGCATCACGCTGCGCAACGCACTCGACGAACCCACCATCCTCCACTGGCACGGGCTGCGTCCCCCCGAGAAGGACGATGGACACCCACGACTCGCGATCGCTCCGGGCGGCGAGTACGCGTACGACTTCACGCTCGACGAACCGGCCGGCACGTACTGGTATCACCCACATCCGCACATGCGGACGGCCGCGCAGGTGCACCTCGGCATGGCCGGCTTCTTCGTGATCACCGATCGCGACGAGCAGGCGTTGAGTCTGCCGGACGGCGATCACGAGCTCTGCCTTGCGCTGCAGGACAAGCGCCCCGATGCGAACGGCCACATCGCGTACAACGTGACCATGGGGCACGACATGATGGAGGGCTTGCTCGGCAGCGCGGCGTATGTGAACGGCGTGCGTCAGCCGAGCATCGAGGTGGACGCCGCGACGTATCGTGTCCGTGTGCTCGGCGCCGGCAGCGCGCGCATCTTCCGACTCGCGCTGTCGAACGCGCAACCGCTGACGCTCATCGGCACCGACGGGGGACTGCTTGCTGCGCCGGTCGCGCTACCGCACCTCGACCTGTCCACCGGCGAGCGCGCCGACCTGCTGCTCGATTTTTCCTCGCTGGCCATCGGAACGCGCGTGATGCTCGTGTCACTGCCGTTCGACGCGCCGTATCGCGGGATGGGCGGCGGCATGCGCATGGGCATGGGGATGGGCAGCGGCGGCATGGGTGGTGCGGGCGTGGTCCCGAATGGTGGTGCGATGGAAGTGCTGGAGTTCGTTGTGACGCGCGCGGCGCGATCGCGTGCGAGCGGCCGCGCGATCAGCCCCGAACGGCTCGTCGCCCTGCCGCCGGTGGACGAGCGCCGCGTCGACGCGACGCGCACGTTCCGCTTCCGCAGCGCGATGATGCAGCACACGATCAACGACACCGTTCGGCGCCACCGAGCGGTGGACGTTCGTCAATGATGGCCCGTTTCCGCACCCGGTGCACATGCACGCCGTGCGGTTTCGTGTGCTGGAGCGCACCGGCGGGCGGAATCAGCTCTTCCCGTGGGAGCGCGGCTGGAAGGACACCGTCCTGGTGTATCCGGGCGAGTCCGTCTCGGTGGTGGCGACGTTCGACCGGCATCGTGGTCGCTTCCTCATGCACTGCCACAATCTCGAGCATGAAGACCACGGCATGATGCTCAACTTCGCCGTGGCGTGACGTGTCACCCGGGGGCGTGCCTCGCGTCCGGGTGACGACAGCGCGTCAGCGACGCAGGGTCACCGGCGCGTTGTCCTGCTCGCGCATGAGGCCGCGCGACTGACACGCGCGCTGGTCGAGCGGCACCCCGGCGGCATCACAGGCGCAGTCGCCACTGCCGACGCCACCGCACGATCCGCGCAACGTCTTGCCCGACAGAATCACGCCGATCGCCATCGCCCCCATCACGAACGCGACCAGCACAAGCGCGAGCAGGGCGACAATCATGGGCGAGTCCGTGAAGCGGGTGGTTGATCGGGCGACGACAGCCGGCGCGCTGCAAATCCCGGCGTCAGGCGCTCTTCAACCTCGCCGGATGGACCCGCGATGAGCAAGGCCACCTCGAGCCCCTCGCGCTGTGCGAGCGCCCACGCCGAGTCGGGACCGGCGACCATGAGCGCGGTTGCCCAGGCGTCGGCGTCCGCGCAGCGCGGGTGCAGCACACTCGCCGCCAGCAGCGCGTGGTGCACCGGGCGGCCGAGCACCGGATCGATGGTGTGCGCGTAACGCCGGCCATTGAGCACGAACCAGTTTCGGTAGTTGCCGGAGCTTGCCAGCGCGAGGTCCTCGAGGCCGATCGCAAAACGCACGCGCCGCGCGTCGGGATCGGCATCCTCGATCCCCACGCGGAACGGTTCACCGGCCGCGTTGCGGCCGCGCGCGCGCATTTCGCCGCCGATTTCCACCAGATGTGCCGGTTCTCCGCGCGCGGCGAGCCAGTCGCTCACGAGGTCCACGCCATATCCCTTGGCCACGGCCGACAGATCCACGCGCACGCGCAGATCACGTTTCGCGAGCGTCGAGCCGCCAGCGCCGTCGCGCAGCTCGAGCCACTGCATGCCGACATGCTGTGTGAGCCGCGCGATCACGCTGTCCGCGAGCGTGTCCTGCGGGCGCGAAGCGGGGCCGAAGCCCCACGCATCGACCAACGGTCCCACGGTCACATCGAACCGACCGCTCGAGGCCGCGTGCACGGAGGCCGAGGTGCGCAGCACGAACGCGAGTGGCGCCGAGATGGACCACGCCGCGGTGTCGGCGCGCGCGTTGAATCGCGACAACTCGGAGGTCTCGTCGTACGTCGACATGCGTGCGTTGACGTCTCGCAGCACGGAATCGACCCCGCGCTCGAGTTCGGCGCGCCGATCATCGGGTACGACCCGCGCGAGCAGCACGCGGTACGTCGTGCCCATCGTTTCACCTTCGAACGCGGTGGGACGCAACGACGACGGCGGTGGGCCGGCGGTGCGCGTCCGCGCGAACCACACCGCCGCCACCGCCGCAACTGCCACGATCAGCATATGCCGCCCGCGACCGGCCGCGCCCGCGATCACACGCGCCACGTGCTCACCCGAAGTCGTCGAACATGACGTTCTCGCGATCGACGCCGAGGTCCTCGAGCATCTTCATGCACGCCTTGAGCATCATCGGCGGGCCGCAGAGGTAGTACTCGATGTCTTCCGGAGCCGGATGCTTCGAGAGATACTCGCGATAGAGCACATCGTGAATGAATCCCGTCGCGCCGGTCCAGTTGTCCTCGGGGCGCGGTTCCGACAGCGCGAGTGTCCAGGTGAAGTTGGGGTTCTCCGCCTGGATGGCATCGAAGTCTTCGACGTAGAACGCCTCACGCATCGAGCGCGCGCCGTACCAGAAGGTGACCTTGCGGTCGGTGTGCAGACGGCGGAACTGATCGAAGATGTGGGAGCGCATGGGCGCCATGCCGGCGCCACCACCAATGAAGCACATCTCGTTCTTCGTATCGCGCGCGAAGAACTCGCCGTACGGTCCCGAGATGATCACCTCGTCGCCCGGCTTGAGGCCGTAGATGTACGACGACATGATGCCGGGCGGCACGCCGGTCGTGCGCGGCGGCGGGGTCGCGATGCGCACGTTGAGCATGATGATGCCCGCTTCTTCCGGGTAGTTGGCCATGGAGTACGCGCGGGAGACCGTCTCGGTCACCGTGGAGCTGAGCTGGAAGAACCCGAACTTCTCCCAGTCTTCGCGATACTCCGGGGCCACCTCGATGTCGCTGAAGCGGCGCACGTGCGGCGGACACTCGATCTGGATGTAGCCACCGGCCCGGAACGGCACCGCCTCACCCTTCGGCAGCTCGAGCACAAGTTCCTTGATGAAGGTGGCGACGTTGTCGT
This sequence comes from Gemmatimonadaceae bacterium, assembly GCA_025453875.1. Classification (GTDB taxonomy): domain Bacteria; phylum Gemmatimonadota; class Gemmatimonadetes; order Gemmatimonadales; family Gemmatimonadaceae; genus JAABRT01. Next base: position 7,306 of record JALOPN010000150.1, read on the forward strand.
TGGAGCGCACCTTGCACGTCCAACGCCGTACGCCGAACACCTCCTCGTGCACATGAATCTGCATGTCCTGCTTGACCTTCACCTGACACGACAGACGGACGCCGCGCCGCGCTTCGCCGGGTGACACGTGCGCGGTCTCGGTGGGCAGCAGCGCGCCACCACCGGCGTGTACTTCCACCTTGCAGACCCCGCAGGTGCCCTTGCCGCCACAGGCCGACGGAATGAACACCTGCTGCGCCGCCAGCGTGGCGAGCAGCGTGCTCCCGCTCGGCACCGTCATGTCCTTCGACGGATCGTCGTTCACATGCAGCGTGACGTTGCCGCTCGCAACCAGCTTCTTGCGCGCGAACATGAGCGCGGCCACCAGCGAGAGCACCAGCACCAGAAAGGCCCCGAGGCCCGTGGCAATCGTCAGCATGTCCCCTCCACCGCGAGGCCCACCCCGATCATCGTCACAGCTGGATCCCCGCGAAGGCCATGAAGCACACCGCCAGCAATCCGGTCACCATGAACGTCAACCCCAGCCCGCGGAGCGCCGCGGGAGGATTCGCGTAGCGCAGCTTCTCGCGCACGGATGCGAGCGCCACGATGGCCAGCCACCAGCCGATACCGGAACCGATCCCGAACACGGTGCTCTCACCAAGCGTGTAATCACGTTCGGCCATGAACAGGCTCGCTCCCAGAATGGCGCAGTTCACGGCGATGAGCGGCAGAAACACACCGAGCGCGGCGTACAGCGCCGGAGCGAAGCGATCGATGGCCATCTCGACCACCTGCACCAGCGCCGCGATCGTGCCGATGAAGGTGAGGAACACGAGGAACGACAGGTTCACGGTGCTCAGGGACGGATGCAGCCAGGCAAGCGCGCCTTCGCCGAGCACGTGCCGCAGCAGCAGTTGATTCACCGGCACCGTGATCGCGAGCACGAACGTCACGGCCGCACCCAGACCGATCGCCGTCTTCACCTGCTTCGAGACGGCGAGAAACGAGCACATGCCAAGGAAGAAAGCGAGCGCCATGTTCTCCACGAACACGGCCCGCACGAAGAGACTCAGATAGTGGCTCGCCACGCTGGCCTCCCGCCTCAGGCCGCGCGACGGTCGGCGCCGTCGCGGTGGGAGGTATCGTGCGGCAGTTCCTCGATGTGCACCACGCGCTCGATTTCGACCTGCGCCGGCTTCCAGGTGCGCACGGCCCACACGATGCCGCCAATCAGGAAGAACGCCGCCGGCGAGAGCACCATGAGCCCGTTCGGCACGTACCAGCCACCATCGGCCGCGAGCGGCAGAATGCGCACCCCGAACAACGACCCCGCGCCGAAGAACTCCCGGAGCGCCGCCACAATGAGCAGGATGAGGCTGTACCCCGCCCCGTTGCCGATCGCGTCGAAGAAGCTCGCCTTCGGGCCGTTCTGCATGGCGAACGCTTCCGCGCGTCCCATGAGAATGCAGTTGGTGATGATGAGCCCCACGAATACCGAGAGCTGTCGCGACACGCCGTACGCGTACGCCTTGAGCACCTGATCGGTGAGAATGACGAGCGACGAGATGATCGTGAGCTGCACGATGATGCGAATGCTCGACGGGATCCACTGCCGAATGAGGCTGATGGACACGTTGCTGGCCACGAGCACCGCCGTCACCGCGAGACACATCACGAGCGATGGCTGCAGCAGCGTCGTCACCGCCAGCGCGGAGCAGATGCCGAGCACCTGCTTGGCAATCGGATTGTCGTCGACGAGCGGGTCGAGCAGCGCGCCGCGTGATTGTTTGTCGAGCATCAGTTGCCTCCAGCGCGCACGCGCGCGAGGTAGGGGCCGAACGCATTCGCCCCGAGCCAGAAGTCCAGCGTGGAGGTCACGCCGCGACCGGTAATCGTCGCGCCGGAGAGTCCGTCCACACGGTACGGGTCATCCGCCGGCGGACCCGCGGCGCCCTTGATCACCTGCAGTTGCACGGCGCCCGTGTCATCGAGCGCACGCCGTCCGACCCACTTCGCCTGCCAGCGCGGATTCTCGATCTCGCCGCCGAGTCCGGCGGTCTCGCCGTGTTCGTAGAACGTGATGCCGTTCACCGTGCGGGCATCACCCGCCAGCGCGATGTAGCCATACATCGTGGACCAGAGGCCATAGCCCTGAATGGGCAACACGATCGCCTGCAGCGAATCGCCGCGGCGGACCTCGTAGACGACCGCCACGCGCGGTAGACTGACGACACGGGCCGCGTTCTCCGGCGCCGGGACGCTGAGCGCCGGGTCCTTCATCGCCTTGCGCTGATCGTAGGTGGCGACGTCGATCGTGTCCACGGCCGCGCCAGTGGAGAGATCGATGGCCCGCGGGACGATCGCTTCAGCGAAGCGTGCCTCGACCTGCTCGGCCGTGAGCGATTCACCGGGCTCCATGAACCCGGCGACGCCCAGCACCTTCTCGAGACGATCGATGCGGGCGTTCAACTCCTGCCGCGGACGCAACGACACGGCCGCCCACGCAATCGGGAGGGCGCACACGATGCACACGAGCGCGGCGAAGCCGATCGTGTACAGCGGCGTGTCCCGGCGAGACTCAGCCATGGCGCGCGGCCCTCCGACGGATGTTCGCCTGCACCACCGCGTGGTCGATCAGCGGCGCGAACATGTTCATGAAGAGGATCGCGAGAGCACCCCGATCCCCACGCCGTACCACAGCTTGCCGGTGCTCGTGAATGCCGACGACACCGGGTCGGTCGCCATGAACACCGTGCCGAACGCCCAGCCGCCGAGCACGAGGTGCCAGTGGGGCGGCAACGACATCATGGCGTTGGTGTCCGAGCCCACCGTATTGAGCAGCGCGGCGGTGGCCAGCGTCCCCGCGAGCACACCGGCCATCGTCTGCCACGCACCAACGCGCGTGAGCAGCAGCAGCGCGGCGCCGAGCAGCACCGCCAGCACCGACGTCTCGCCCATCGAACCCGGGATCAGCCCGAGAAACGCATCGGTCCAGGTGAAGCCGGCCAGGTGCCCCGAACCTTCGGCGAATGAGGCGAGCCATGTGGCGCCCGACTGTCCGTCCGCCGGCGTGGCCGCCACCCAGACTTCGCCCGAGATCTGCGCCGGATACGCGAAGAAGAGAAAGGCGCGCGCGGTGAGGGCAGGATTGAGGAAGTTCATCCCCGTGCCGCCAAAGATCTCCTTGCCGATCACCACACCGAACGCGGTGCCCAGCACCACCTGCCAGTACGGAATCGCCGGCGGCAGGATGAGCGGGATGAGCGTCCCGGTAACGAGGAATCCTTCGTTGATCGCGTGGCCGCGCACGAGCGAGAAGATCACTTCACAGATGCCACCGGCCGTCATCGTGACGAGATACACAGGCACGAAGTACAACGCGCCGTGCACGAAGTTGCCGACCCACGACGACGTCGCCAGTGGCAGGCCGGTCAGGCCGTACACCGTGCTCTGCCACGTATCGAGCGTCGTCCCACCGGCCTCCACGACGCGGTGGATCTGATAGCCGGTGTTGAACATCGCCATGAGGATGCACGGGATCAGGGCGAACACCACCAGCACCATCATGCGCTTCAGGTCGAGCACGTCGCGCACGTGCGGACCACTGCGCGTCCGCTCGGGCGGGGTGAAGCAGAAGCTCTCGATGCCTTCGTACAACGGGTACAGCTTCTCGTACTTGCCACCGGGCTGCACCAGCGGCTCGATGCGATCGAAGAGATTGCGCAGGAGTTGCATTCAGCGCTCCGCCGCCATGGAGTCGAGCAGGCGCCGCAGCGCCGTGCCGTAGTCGGCCTTGCCGGGGCAGACGTAGCTGCAGAGCGCGACATCTTCCTCGTCGAGCTCCAGCACGCCGAGTTGCTCGGCCCACTCGGCGTCACCGAGTTGAATGGCGCGCAGCAGATGTGTGGGCATGAGATCGTAGGGCATCACCCGCTCGTACGCGCCGATCGGCACCATCGCGCGTGGGCCACCGTGCATCATCGTGTCGAAGCCGGCGCGTGCGCCACCACCGAGATACACCGGCAGCGACGAATAGGCGGGTGCGTCGGGACGCAGAAACCCGAGAAACCGTCGCTTGACCACTTCGGGCAGCGCACAAACCGCCTGATCATGACGCGAGAGGAACGCCGTCTCCTGCTCGTCGATGCGTCGCCCGGTCAGCACGGAACCGCTCACCAATCGGTGCGGCAGTGCACCGTCGGCCACCGGTGTGAGTTCGCCGAGCACCAGATCGGCCAGGCTCACACCGAGGCGCGTACGCACGTGCCGTGGCTCTCGCATGGCCGGACCGCCCAGTGCCACCACGTGCGAGACATCAAGTTGGCCCGTGCGCAGGAGATGTCCGAATCGGACGACATCCTGCGCGCCGAGCTGCCACGCCGTGCGCGCGCGCGAGACGGGAGCCAGCGTGTGCATGTGGAACCCCGGGGCACCGGCGGGATGCTTCCCGCCGAACTCCGCGAGGTGCACGCCGTCGACTCCGTCACCGAGCGTGCTCCCCGGCGCTCGACAGACGAACACCGGAGCGTCGGTGAGCGCGCGAAGCACCTCGAGCCCGCGGGCGAAGTCATCGATGCGTTCACCGATCACGAGGTCGAGCTGCGGCGCGAGCGGGCTTGTGTCGAGCGCTGTCACGAACACCGCGTTCGGCTCATCCGTCGGCGCGGGCACGTGATTGAAGGGCCGTGTACGGAAGGCGACCCAGAGTCCCGATTCGAGCAGGAGCGCGCGGAGCGCCGCGCGATCGCGCAGCACCGTGGGACTGTAGCGGCCGAAGGGAGCGTGCCCATCGCCGTCGGAGGCATCGATTTCGATGACGATGGCGCGCAGTGCGCGACGCGCGCCACGATGCACCGCGATGACGCGTCCGCTGGCGGGCGAGGTGATCGTGATCGCCTCGTGGGTGCGATCCTGCCAGAGCGGCTGGCCGCGCATCACGCTGTCGCCTTCCTGCACACGCAGGCGCGGCTTCGTTCCGAGATGATCGGCGGGCAGGACAGCGACGCGCGCGGCTGGGCGCGCCTCGTGGATGCGCGGTGCCGGAGCACCGGGGATCGGCAGATCGAGGCCTCGCGTAACCACATGACGTGCCACCGGACTGCGTGGCGTCGAAGAGGCGACGGGCATGGCAGAGGGTTGGTGGTACAGCGCGCGCGAACGCCACAGCGCGTCGACAACTGGGGTACCAGCCAACCTACAGCGGGGAACACGCGCGCGCACCAGCGCTGCGTGCAAACTCGCTCAGCGTGCAAACGACACGGCCGCCGCATCCCGTGGATGCGGCGGCCGGTCCGGACCAGGCGGTCCGACTACTTCGCGCTACTTCGCGACGGTGAACCGCGCCGCCGCCTTCGTGCGGTCCCAGCTCATCGCGAGCTCACCGCCGGCCCCGGCCGGCGCGATCGTCAACTGCATCTGTTCCACCACCGCCGGCAGCGCCGTCACCGTGAGCGGCACGCGCGCCAGATCCCGCGCCTGGTCGTACTCCGTGCCCCACTGACCGGTCTGCTTGTTGATCGCGAGCAGCCACTTCCCGTCCTGCGACGGCAGCGTGTACAACGTGTACGTACCCGCCGGCACGTTGATCGAACCGAAGGACAGCGCCTTCGACGTCGTGAATGTGGTGGCCTCATTGGCGCCAGTGCGCCAGATGGTGTTCCACGGCACCAGCGCGCCGAAGATGTCGCGACCGCGCTTGAAGGGGCGGCCGTAGTTCACCGACACGGTCGCGCCGGCGATGGTCGCCTTCACGGAATCGCGCGGCGACTGCGGCGCGCGCTGTGCGGAGAGATCGGTCGTCGTGAGCAGGGCGAGGCCGAGCGCGGCCGCAGCCGGCAGCAGGCGAGCAAGTGACATGAGGAGCACTGGGGTTCGAGGAAACAGGAGGGCGGCACCGCTGCCGCCGTCCGGTAATATGAACCCCTCAGGGCGCCGATAGGTTCGTCGGCGCGCGCCGCCCGTAGCGATCCGTCCGGCGACGGCACAGACTCCTCCCGGTCCGCCGTCGCGTCCTTTCGCTCTCCGGAGTCTGCCGTGTCCGTTCGTCGTTCTGGACTGCTCGCCGCCCTGCTCTGGGCCACCGGCCCGTCGCCCGCCACGCTCGCGGCCCAGCCGACCGAGGCGGGGTGGTTGCGCTACCCGGCCCTCTCCCCGGACGGGCGCACGCTGGTGTTCACCTATCGCGGCGATCTCTGGCGCGTCGACGCCTCCGGTGGGCAGGCCCGTCCCCTGACCCAGCACGTGGCGCACGATGCCATGCCGGTGTGGAGTCCGGACGGTCGCCACATCGCCTTCGCGAGCGATCGCCACGGCAACTACGACGTGTATCTCATGCCGGCCGATGGCGGCGAGCCGCGACGCCTCACCGTGCACAGTGCGCCCGAAACGCCCTACAGCTTCACGCCGGATGGCTCGGCCGTCCTGTTTGGCGCCGTGCGCACCGATCTCGCGAGCAATCGCGGCTATCCCACGGGGAGCCAACCCGAACTCTATCGGGTGCCGGTGGCCGGCGGTCGCCCCGTGCAGCTCCTCACCACTCCGGCCGAAGACGCACGGTACAGCGCCGATGGACGCACGCTCGTGTATCACGACCGCAAGGGCGGCGAAAACGCGTGGCGCAAGCATCAGCAGTCCGCGATCGCGCGT
>JALOPN010000151.1 GCA_025453875.1 Gemmatimonadaceae bacterium
CGGGCGGATCTGGTGCAGCGCGCGGGTCGCTACCCGGCACCTCCGGGGGTGGCCCCCGACATCCCCGGCCTCGAGTACGCCGGGGTGATCGATGCCGTGGGATCGGGCGTGACCATGTGGGTGCCCGGTGACCGGGTGTTCGGGCTCGTGCCCGGCGCGGCGCACGCGGAGTACCTCGTAACGCACGCGGAGACGCTGGCGCGCGTCCCCGAGTCGCTGTCGCTCGCCGAGGCCGGCGTGCTCCCCGAGGCCATGATCACGGCGCATGACGCGCTGCGACAGGCGCGCTTCGCACCGGGCGAGCGGGTGCTCATTCACGCCGTGGGCAGCGGCGTGGGGCTCGCCGCGGTGCAACTCGTGCACGCGCTGGGCGGTGAACCGATCGGTACGGCGCGCGCGGACGCGAAGCTCGACGCGGCGCGCGCCGTGGGGCTCGCGCACGGCATCGTGCCCGAGCGCGACGCCGACGGGGCGCCCGTGTTCGCCGACGCTGTGTTGGCCGCGACGAATGGTCACGGCGCCGACGTGGTGCTCGATCTCGTGGGCGGCGCCTACGTGGGCGAGAGCGTGCGCGCGATGGCGAGCGGCGGGCGGCTCGTGCTGATCGGTCTGCTCGCGGGGCGCAGCACGGCGCTCGATCTGTCGCGCGTGCTCACACGCCGCTTGCAGATCACGGGCACGGTGCTGCGATCACGCTCACTGGCCGAGCGCGTCGCGTACACGCAGGCCTTCACCCGCGAGGTGATACCGTTGCTCGCGAGCGGGCGCGTACAGCTGCCGGTGGCCGCGACGTTTCCGCTCGAGGACATCGCGGCCGCGCACGCGCTGCTCGAGAGTAATGAGGTGGCGGGGAAGGTGCGGCTGATGATGGGTGCGCCAACCTAGGCGCGGGGCACGCTCGCGGGTTCGGCGACTCGTTCTCCCTGCCCCACGGCCGCGATGCGTCGAAACCGTGGGGGATCGGTCCAGTCGATCGACGCCATCGCGCGAATCCACGCGACCCCGAGGATCCACAACACCGTCAGGCGTCCGGTAATGCGTATCGGCGAGGCGTCTCCGAGCGAGAGCTGCAGCCACTGCGCCGAGAACAAGCCGTCGGCCGCTCCACAGAGCGCCGCAGCAACAAAGCGCGACCATCCCGCCCGAGACTGCGGACGCAGCAGCGATTCGACCAACGCCGTCACGATCGAAAAGGCCATCCAGACCACCAGGGCGCGCACAAAGTACGTCACATGCGCGCCACCGGACGTCTGCAGCGCGGCGCCGCCAGCGGCAAAGGGCACCGCGAGGACGGCGTTCCACCGGACGCGCGACCAGAAATCCTGCGACCAGGTTGGGCCAGTGTCGCGTCGCACCTCGTCAGACGCCTCCGAGACTCGCCCCGAACGCCGCGAGCGCCGAATCGTAGATCGCATTGCCCACGAGTCCAACGTAGCTGCTTCGCACCAGCGACTTTGCGCGCATCTTGGCGACCTGTTTCGACGAAGGCTGCAACATACGGATCATGACGCGATAGCCGGGGCGCTCCCGAGCCACCTGAAACCAATCTGTGTGAAGCGTTCTGGCACCTCGCGGCATGCGGCGCAATCTGTCGGACGTGCGCGCACGCCGCTACCAGATTACGGCTCTGTGTGGGGGTCGCGCTCGTTCGAAAGCGCGTCGCGAATACGTAGGAGTTTGTGTACGTAGCCATACCCGTGCTTTCGACCGGGCGCATCCGGCGCAGCGACCAAGCCGCGACGAAGCGCGGGCGACGCCGGTAGCTTTTCACCGAGCGGGCAAAAGTCCTCGCGAGCCGAACTACTCGGATCAAGCAAGAACGAAACGTACAGGCGCCATGACTCCCTCTCACGTCGACTGAGTTTGAGGATCACGCTTATGTCTGATCCCGTCCACGCGTGCGTCCGGATGGCGAACCCATTACCGGTGTCGGGCGGACACCGCCAGCGCGTAAGCTGCGCGCCGGCAAGTTCGAGAGCGAGCGAGTCCACGAATCGATCGGCAGCCGCTTCGTCATCGAACCGTCGATTCTGCCAGTAGACTCCTGTGAGTGAGTCATGCTGCTCAAACAGCAGTTCCAGCGTATCAGCCGCGCCCGCAGCTCGCTGCAGATAACAACGACGAACCATCGACTCGATGACCGACTCTCGTTCTTCGCGACACAAACGATGGGGAAAGGCCGGCGTCAGGCGATCTGCGAGAGCCTGCAGAGACAACATGGCGTTGGTTGGTCGTTGTGCATGAAGCTGCTCGATGCTCGAGGTGGCGAGGAGAGTCAAGCACACGATTAGCGCGGCAAGCGACTCGGATAGACGACGCAAGTATTCGGGCATGAAGCGATACCGTAGGAAATTTGATGACCAGCAAGTCATTGCACTGCAGGGTAGGTACAGATCTCGACAACGACGTTGAAGGGCTCCCAGTTTGCGCCGCCATCATAGGATACTTCCCATGTTTGCGTTTGGTATGTACACGTACGCCCATTCCAAGGCATCCCACCACCAGGGAAGACCGAGGTGGGATTGGCGAGAGATTGCCCGACGATTATGGTTTGCTGGCAGTTGTGCGCGTTGTAGATGTTCCGCGCGATCGTGTGAGCCGCATAGACGCACTCCATCGGATCCCACCCCTCGAGCGTCATTACCGACGGGCCGAGCAGAAGCATTGACGATTCGGAAAAACTGCGACCCCGCAGCGTCAGGGTGGAGACCTGCGGCATGGGCATGTCGAGCGCGAGCGGCTCGCTGTCCGGGCTACGCCGGACGAGTACTGGGGATGCGGCCGATACACCACCACTACCGCCTGTGCCGTCGGGTGTTGTGGCGGAGTGACCGCCGGACTCCAGCGAAAGCTCACCCACTGGCGTGCTGAAGGGCTCGAAACCCGGAGGAGCGTTTTCGTACGGATTGAGTGCATTGAGCGCCTGATACTCGGCGTCACCCACACGGAGGCCGTGCATCAGTAGAGCGATGGTCTCCATTTCTGCAGTATCGAGTGGCGCATAGACAACGGCGCCCGTCAGTCGGTTTCGAACCTTCAGCTCACCTGTCGTGAGCAGCTCGACTTCGACGTCCTCGTCATAAGCTGTGTTCAGCTGCGTTGGCTCCGCGATTGCGAATGCAGGTCGCTCAACGTTACTGCCGAGCGCCTGACCGCTCGTCTGCAACGCGACGGGCGAATCTCCGCACGCCGACAGGCAGATCAGCGAGACGAGCGCGAGGTTTCGCGCGTATTCGCGGGGGGGGGGGGAGACGTTTCGGCATGGGATTCGCTCTCTCGTTGGGGGAACACTGCAGCGATCGAACTTCGAGCGCCGTCTGGCGATGGTGCAAGCTCTGACCCGGGACGGTCCCCGACAACCGTCAATTTGTGGTCGAGCTCGCTTCCGGTTCTTGCCTTACTGTCCGCAGAGACGAAAGGTTGTGCTCGAAGGCGCGGGGCTTCGTGTTCGCTTGCTCGAGCGACGGATCAACCCTCGTCCAGTGGTGTAGGTGCCTCTACTCCCTCGGATCGATGACGTCTCGGGCAATTCGCATGATACATACATCCGCGGTCGGTACGACCGTAGCACCGAGTCTCGAGCAGAAACGCCTTCGAGCGCTTGCCGCGCTTCTCGACCGAGCGCGTCAACTGAACTCGGTGCACGGGCGCGCCGTTCGTGCGGAAACGACGAACGACGAAGCGGCACTTCGAAATCCGTCGCGCACAAGTGACCGAGTCGAACATGGTGCCCGTACCATACGTCGAGTTTCACGTCGCGACTTGATGTCCGAACGGTCGCTCCTGCTCCCTGAGGCGTGGAAATGCTTCGCCGCCGACATCCGGCTTCGCACTTCGGAAACCCTGACGGACCTTCCGGGGTGGACAGATTCTCTTCTCGCGGATCTCGGTACGGCCACTCAGGTACGCGACCTGCGGGACCGCTGGCGCCTGTTCAAGTTCCGCCAGCATCGTGACACGTGCTCGCTGCGAGCCACACCCACCGAGCTTGTGCGCGAGGCGCTCGTGTCGCGCCTCCTCATGGCGATGCGAGGTGGTGCCAGGTTTTCCGAGCTTGCACCTCTCGTTGGTGTGTCTCGCCGCACGGCGGAGCGCATAATCGCGGCGAACCTACTCGTGTCCGAGCGCGACACCGACGCGTATCGCGCGCTGGAAAGCGCCGCCCAACGACTCTCCGGTACGTTGCTCGCCTGCCTTGGCCAGCCACTCGAAGAATCGTTCGACACCGCGCCGCGCGATCACGGCGGCGTCGGCAGATCGAGGACGCGCACCGGCGAGCGTTGCGCGGTGCGCGAGTTGTTGCCCACCTCGCCGCGGGTATTCGTGCCCCAGCAGTAGACGCCGTCGGCGGCCACCGCGCAATGAACGAACGTAGCGTTCCGACAGCTGACTGCGCGATAATCGAGGCAAGTTCGCGTTCCCGCTGTCCGCGTCACGTTGACGTGGGAGTGAGAACGTTCACCTCCATCGGTGCCAAAGGAAGCGCTGAACAGGAGATCGAGAAGGGCGATGCGAACACGTTCTTTGTGATCAGGTTCGGGCGAGGCTCGGTGCGACGGGTACCGTCGCGTGCACACGCCGTCGAAGGGCGTGCAAAATCGGCCCGCTCGGTCCGATTTGGCACGCGCGCCGACACGACGTGCCTGCAGCACCCGTCGGTGCCGCACGCGATGCAGGTTCGCGAAAGCGCCTGCGGCGTACGAGCGCACCGTGTGCTTCGCCAAGCCGCGGTAGCCGACCATTAGAAGAACCGCGGAACCGTTCGATCACATGAACGGCGCGCGACACCCGCGCTCGGGTGCGCGAGCACGTCGCGTTGCTCGCATTCCCGTGCGGTGTGCGACGGCCGCTTCTGTTCACCATGCAGCAGCCACCTCTCAGCTCAAATTGGCGCTTGTCGTCGGCCTCGTCGTACGCCTCGTCCCCTTGCAGAGTCCTCTCCGCTCCGCGCGACAGTTATGCGATATCAGCGGCCGCGGCCTCGGTCGTCGTCAGCGAGTGCCCCCGCACATGTCGATCGGTCCCGATGTGCGGCCTCATCCCGAAATAGTCTTCTTGCCGTTCCGCATCTGCTTCGTCTCCGGTTCGCGAATCTGCGTGGCGTTCCTCGTCGAACTCGGTGTGGGTTCTCTAAACTCTGGCACGGATTTTCTCTAAACTCTGTCACACCTGAGCCCTGCTGGACCACTATCGCGTCGACCCCGGGTTGGTCAGTCCCTTGGCGGGAGGCGCGGAGGCAGATCGCGCAGGCGCTGGGGATTTCGGTGCGGACCGTCTGGCGGATCGCGAAGGAGCCGGCGGTCACCTCGGGGGATGATCGCGCGGCGCGGCGCACCCGCCGGCTTGGCCGACCGCCCGTGGCGGACACGGTGACGGAGCAGCTGCGCACGTGGCTGACGGCGGAGCCGGACCTGCCCCCCGGTGAGGTGCATCGGCGGCTGGAGGAGGCCGGCCACGCGCTCGGCCTGTCCACCGTGTACCGCCTGCTCGGCGCGACGCGGCCGACCCTGCCGGCGTCGGTGCAGGTCCGCTTCGAGGGCGTGGCGGGCGAGTTCGCCCAGTTCGACTTCGGCCATGTCGAGGTCCGCCTCGTCGACGGGGCGCGCCGGCGGATCCACTTCGCCGCGTACCGCCTCAAGTGGTCGCGGTGGATGTTCGTGACCGTGGTGGCTAATGAGCGCGCCGAGGCGCTCATCCGGAGCCTGCTGGCGGCCTTCGCGGCGAGCGGCGGGGTGCCGCTGCGCGTGGTCTTCGACAATCCGAAGACGGTCGTGCTCCGCCGCGAGGCCGGGCGCCCGGTGTGGCACCCGACGCTCGCGCAGGCGGTGCTCGACTACGGGACGAGCATCGAGCTGTGCACGCCGCACCAGCCGCAGCAGAAGGGGAGCGTCGAGAATCTGGTCGGCTTCGTGAAGCGCGCCTTCTTTCGCGCACGTCGCTTTCAGGATCTCGACACCGATCTGCCCCAGCAGCTCACGCAGTGGCTCACTGAGGTGAATACCGTGCGCCCCTCGCGCGCCACCGGCGTGCCCCCCGCCGTGCGCCTGGCCGAGGAGCAGGCTCGCCTGAGCGCGCTCGCCATCGCCCCCGCCGACTACGGCCTCCACGTGCCCGTTACCGTGGGGCCGACGGCGATGGTCACGTACCAGGGCGTGCGCTACGCGATGCCCGCGAAGGCGTGCGGCCTGCCCGCGACCTTGCATCTCTACCCGGACGGGGCAGCGCGCCGAGCAGCTCGCGTCGGTCTACGGCAGTCGCAAGCGGCTGTACTTCATGCGCGAGCGGCTGGTGGAGCTCGGCCCCGTCGGCGAGGCCTACGTCACGGAGCTGGTGCATCAGCGCCCGCATACGTGGCAGGGGTGCATCGAGCGGGCCTTCGCCGTGCTCGAGCGGCTCGGGGAGGCCGCGTTTCGGCCGCTCCTTCAGCGGGCGCTCATGCAGCGCCTCTTCGGCGCGGAGTACCTCGAGCACCTCGCCGCCGAGCACGCGCCCGTCACGCCGCAGGAGGTCGCGTCATGAGCCGCGCGCCCCGCGTGAGCGCGACGACGCCCCCGGTCGTCCCGCCGACCGATCTCGACGCGATGCTCAAGCGCTTGCACCTGCCCACGGTGCGGCGGCTCTATCCCGAGCTCGCCCGCCGCGCCGAGGCGGACGGCATGACCTACCAGACCTTTCTCGAGCTGCTGATCGCGGAAGAGATCGCGCATCGCGCCGAGACGCGGATGCGGCGCGCGGTGCGCGCCGCGCGCTTCCCCTTCGTGCGCACCATCGACGACTTCAGCTTCACCTTCCAGGCGTCGCTGCGGCGGCAGATGCTCGGGACGTATCTCGGGCTCGAACTCGTGCCCGAGGGCCGCAACGCGATCTTCAGCGGGCCCAGCGGCACGGGCAAGACGCATCTGGCCATCGCCATCGCGTATCGCGCGCTGCAACACGGCGATGAGGCGCGATTCGTCGCGGCCGATCTGCTGATCGGCGAGCTGTCGCACGCCGTCCAGCTCGGCACGCTCGACGCCGCCATCGCGCCGTACCTGCATCCGCACGTGCTGGTGCTTGACGAGATCGGCGACCTGAGCCACGCGGCCGATGCCGCGAACG
>JALOPN010000408.1 GCA_025453875.1 Gemmatimonadaceae bacterium
GTGATCGTGGAAATCACCCGCACGGACAGTGCACGCACGACGATCATTCCCGGCGCGCGCGCCCTCAACTACCGCTACTTCGTGGAACGTCGCGACAGTCTGAGCACCGAAGTGCCATCGCTCGATTCGCTGCGTTCACTGGCGGAAGGAATCGGCATCTCCGATCAATCGCACGTCGTGGTGTACGCCCCCGAAGCGCCCATGGCGACGCGCTTCCTGCTCACGCTGCACCTGCTCGGACTCGATCGCGTGTCGTATCTCGACGGGGGCCTGCCCAAGTGGCGCGCCGAAGGACGCCCGATCGCGCGTGATGACGCGAACACGCCCCGCACGGTGGCACGAGGGCGCATCACGCCCAAGCCGCGCCTCGAAACCATCGTCACGGCCTCATGGCTCGACGCGCGCGTCGGGCAGCCCGGCCTCTCGCTCATCGACACGCGCACCACCGGCGAATACACCGGCACCGGCAATCGCAGCGGGATGCCGAGTGCGGGCCACCTCGTGGGCGCGCGACAGCTCGAGTGGGAGCAGATGTTCGACAGCGCAGCGCCACTCACGCTCAAGCCGCGTGACGAACTGCGCGCGCTCTTCGCGGAACGCGTCACACCGGGCGACACCGTCGTCACCTACTGCTGGGTGGGCTATCGCGCGAGCGCGACCTGGTTCATGGCGCGCGCCATGGGCTACGACCCGCTCTTCTACGATGGCTCGTATCAGGATTGGCAGCGTCGCCAACTGCCCACGCGCGCGGGTGTCGTTCCCTGAGGCGAAGCAGCGCTGGGGTGACGTCGTGCGCGCCGCACCGTCGGCACACGCGCGTCAGCGACGCGCCGGCTCGCCAAGTTCGAGCGCGAGCATGAGCCCGCGGCCGCGGATCTCCACGATGGCCGGATGCCGCAGCGCCTCGCGCAATGTTGCGAGCCACCACGCCCCCAGCGTGTCGGCGCGTTCCGCCAGACGTTCGTCCTGCAGCACCGCGAGCGCTTCACGCGCCACGGCACAGCCGAGGGGATTGCCCCCGAACGTGCTGCCGTGGGACCCCGGATCGAACAGCCCGAGCACATCACGGCGTCCCACCACGGCCGACACGGGGTACATCCCGCCCGACAGCGCCGTGCGACCAAGCCCCGTCTGGATCTCGTCGGCGATCAGCAGCACATCGTGCGCGCGACACAACGCCGCCAGATCCTGGAGGAATCCGGCGGGTGGTATGCGCACGCCGGCTTCGCACTGGATCGGCTCGATGAGCACGGCGCACGTGTTGTTCGTCATCGCCGCTCGCACCGCGTCCACATCACCGAACGGTACGCGCACGAAGCCCGGCGTGAACGGGCCGAAGTCGGCGCGATACCCGTCCTCCGCGGAGAAGCCCACGATCGTGGTGGTGCGTCCGTGGAAGTTGCCATCGAACACGATGATCTCCGCGCGATCGCGCGGGATCCCCTTCACGCGATAGCCCCAGCGACGCGCGGCCTTGATCGCCGTTTCCACGGCTTCCGCGCCGGTGTTCATCGGCAACACCATTTCCTGCTGCGTGTACGTCGCGAGCGCTTCGCAGAAGCCGGCAAGCTCCGTGTTGCGAAATGCGCGCGACGTGAGCGTCACACGGGCCGCCTGCTGCGTGAGCGCGTGCACGAGCCGTGGATGACAGTGCCCCTGATTGACTGCCGAGTATGCCGCGAGACAGTCGAGATAGCGTCGACCCTCGACATCGGTGACCCACGCACCGCTCGCGTGCTGAATCACCAGATCGAGCGGATGGTAGTTGTGCGCACCCACGGCATCTTCGCGCGCGATGTACTCGGCGGTGCGTGACGTGATGGTGCGCGGCAAGGTGTCCGTGGCCAGCATGGAGCGACTCCGTGATCAGAGGATGCGGCGGCCAAAGGCGCTGGCCACGAGATCGACGGCCAGCTCGGCCGTGCGGTTGTGTCGATCGAGGATCGGGTTCACCTCCACGACATCCATCGCGCGCATGGTGCCGGCATCGTGCAGCAGCTCCATGGCGAGATGCGCTTCACGCACCGTGACACCGCCACGCACCGGCGTCCCCACGCCGGGGGCTTCGTCCGGATCGAGCAGATCGAGGTCGAGTGAGACGTGAAACCCACCCGTGCCACGCGACACGATCGCGATCGCGTCCTGCATCACGGCGCGCATGCCGCGCTCGTCGATGTCGCGCATGGTGAAGGCGGCGATCCCCAGCGCGTGAATGCGCGTCGAGGTCACGCAGTCCGACATACGCGATGTGCTCGGCCCGCACCGCCGGTGCGTCGCCAACCAGCGACGTGAGCCGCGCATCGCCGAGGCCGAGCAGATGGGCGACGGGCATCCCGTGCACGTTGCCGCTGGGACTGGTGTCGGGCGTGTTGATGTCGGCGTGCGCATCGAGCCAGAGCAGCCCGAGCGACTCACCCCGCTCGCGCAACGCACGCGCCACGCCGGCCACCGAACCGGCGGCCACGGAGTGATCGCCGCCGAGCACCAGCGGCAGCGTGTTGGCGCGCACGGCATCGGCCGTGCGGTCGGCCAGTTCGGCGCAGACCGTCGCGATCGCGGCGATCGTACCGGTCACGTCGGCGGGCACGGCGGCCCGGTCGGGAGAGGCCAGATTGCCCCCGTCGTACACCGTGTGCCCGAGGCGACGCAGCGCGTCGTCGAGGTGGGCGAGGCGGAGCGCCGAGGGGCCCATGTCGACACCGCGTCGGGCGGCGCCGAGGTCGAGCGGGACGCCGAGCAGCTGCACGGAGCAGCGGGTGGCAGGCG
>JALOPN010000152.1 GCA_025453875.1 Gemmatimonadaceae bacterium
TGCAGGTGGTGCGGACCGGCCCAGATGTACAGGAACACCAGCGACCAGAAGTGCAGAATGGACAGCTTGTACGAGAACACCGGCCCTTCGGCGGCCTTGGGCATGAAGTAGTACATCAGCCCGAGGAACGGCGTGGTGAGGAAGAAGGCCACGGCGTTGTGTCCGTACCACCACTGCATGAAGGCGTCCTGCACGCCCGCGTAGATGCTGTAGCTCTTCAACGGGCCGGCCGGCAGGCTCAGGTTGTTGAAGATGTGCAGGATGGCCACCGTCACGATGGACGCGATGTAGAACCACAGCGCGACGTACAGATGCCGCTCGCGTCGCTTGACCATCGTGCCGACGAAGTTGATCGCGAAGGCGACCCAGACGACGGCGATGGCGATATCGATCGGCCACTCGAGTTCGGCGTACTCCTTGGCCTGCGTGGCGCCGAGCGGCAGCGTGACCGCGGCGGCCACGATGATGGCCTGCCATCCCCAGAAATGGAACTTGCTCAAGGCATCGGAGAACATCCGGGCCTTGAGCAAGCGTTGTGTCGAGTAGTAGGCGCCGGTGAAGAACGCGTTGCCGGCGAAGGCGAAGATGACCGCGTTCGTATGCAGCGGCCGCAGGCGACCGAAGGTCAGGTATTCACCGACGTTGAAGATCGGGTTGGCGAGCTGGAGGGCCACGATGAGCCCGACCAGCATACCCACCAGGCCCCAGATGAACGTGGCCCAGAGGAACTGACGGACGATCGCGTCGTCGTAACTGAAGGACTCCAGCCGCGGACCGCTTGCGGCAGCTCCCTCCATCGGGAGGACGGCAGCACTCATGTTCGAGAGCCTCATGATCGAGTGTCGTCCCCCCGCCTCGTGCGGGGGGGATCCGACACCCGGAAGGCTCGGCTCGGGACCAGCCGCTGCCCATCGCGGTGTCCCCGACCTCCTTACCCGAACCGCCCGACCATTCCGTCAGGCAAACCCTTACGATTTCAGAACACGAGCTCGCGATCGTATGCTTCGCGCTCGTGGCCGGCACCGTCGGCGATGCGGAAGCGGTCCACCAGTTCACGCTGCGAACGGGCCTGGGCCGAGAGCTCCTGCGCGGCACTCGCCGACTCCTCGGCCGACGCGGCAGCGGCCTGCACCGCGCCGTTGAGCGACTCGACGGCCTTGCGAATCTGATCGACCCCTTCCTGCTGCTCGACCGTGCTCGACGCGAGCCGCTCGACGAGCGCGGCCACCGACTGGATCTCCTGACGGAGCTCGCCGAGACGCGCGTTCACATCGCTGGAGACCCGCGCGCTTTCGTCGACACGGCGGACGGTGTCCTCGATGAGGCCGGCCGTCGTGCGCGCCGCGTCGGCGGAGCGAATGGCGAGGGCACGGACCTCTTCGGCGACGACGGCAAAGCCGCGACCCGCGTCGCCTGCTCGCGCTGCTTCGACGGCGGCGTTGAGGGCGAGCAGGTTGGTCTGGAACGCGATCTCGTCGATGGTGCGCACAATGCGGGCGGTGTCGGCCGCGCCGGCCTTCATCGCGTCCATCGCGGCCACGAGCTGCGTGACGCTGGCAGCACCATCTTCGGCACGCGCGCGGGCACTCGCGCTCGCTTCGCGGGCCTGCGCCGCGGCGGCCGTCGCTTCGGCGCCGTTGGCGGTGAGCGTCTCGAGCGACGCCGAGACCTCCTCGACCCCCGCGGCTTGTTCGGCCGTGGCGCGGGCCACCACTTCGGCACCATCGGCGATGTCGCCAGCGGCGGCGTCCACATGGTCGGCCGCCTGATGGAGCTCGACGAGCGTGTCGCGCAGCGCGCCGATCGCCTCGTTCAACGCGCGGCCGGTCGCATCATGCTCGGCACCGAAGCCCTGCTGGACACGCACCGTGAGGTCGTTCGCCTGCAGCCCGTCGATCGCTTCGCCGAGCGTGCCAAGGAAGCCATGCGTGACGGCCGTGGCTCGCGCGTTCTCGGCACGCAGGCGTTCCATCGTCTCACCGGCACCGCGCAGGGTGTCGGTGATCGCGGCAAAGGCCCCCTTGAGACCGTGATCGACAGGCAGCTGCACCGCGCGCTGCTCGCGGACTGCCGCCGCCATTTCGTTGGCGTGCTCGGAGACGCGACCGATCGCCCCGACGAGATGGCGCATCGCCTGTGCGACACCGTCACCCGATGGGGCCTTGGACACGTCACCAACGCCAAGGGCTTCGGCGCATTCGAACACGGTTTGTGTACGATCGGCTTCCGCGGCCATCTGCTTCGCAAGGAAGATGAGGATGGCCACTTCGAAGATCACGAACGCGGCGTGGACAAGCACCCAGACAAAGCCGCCGTGGTGGTTCATGACCCACACCGGTGCGCCGGCGTGCTGCAGGAAGTGAAACGCGATGTGGTGCACCGCGATGTAGCCACCCGCCACCACGGGGACACGCCAGTCGCGATACGCGAGCAGGAAGGCGAGCGACGCGAAAATGTGAAAGTGCAGCTCGATGACGCCGTGCGATTGATGAATGAACAGCGCGGACATCGTCATGAAGCCGATGGCCACGGCAAACCGCGTGATCGCCTCGCCGGGCCGGTACTTGGTGAGATACCAGGGGCCGCCGGCCGCGATGAGGGAGACGATCACGGCGGTCATCCAGGTGCCGTGCCACGCAGCGAGCGCGACGGCGACCGGGACGTGCAACAGGAGGACGCGACCGAACAGCTGGTCGGCTTCCTCGCGGCTGGCCCGCAGAAAGGTGCGAACGACGGGTGACGCGGTCGACATGGGACGCGAAGGACTCAGGAGTGGTGGCGCGCCACGCTGGCGTCGTCCACCGAAATGGCTGCACGGGCGATTGCCGGCGTCGGCACGTTGCGCCCAAAGGTTCGGCTTGGAGTGTCGACCGGCAGGGCAGCCGGGTTGAGCGGTGGGCGCGGGCGGGATTGTCACGATGCTATCTTCCCCGCGTCCTCCCTCCTCCGGTGCCCTTTCATGTCCGATGCGCTCGACTGCCGGCCGAATGAGCCGGTGCTGACACGCCGCCAGTGGCTGACCGCCGCGAGTCATGCCGCCGTCGGTGCGGCGGTGCTTGGCCTTTCCGCGTCGCCCACGCTGGCGATGCAGCCGCAGGCCGTGCGCACGATGACGGTCTACAAGTCGCCCACGTGTGGCTGCTGCAAGGCGTGGATCGAACACGTCGAGAAGGCGGGCTTCCGGTGCACGGCGCGCGACCTGCCCGATCTCACCGAGACGAAGGCCGCATTCGGCATTCCGCGGGCGCTCGAGTCGTGCCATACCGCGCAGATCGGTCGGTATCTCGTGGAAGGGCACGTGCCGGCCGATCTGATTCTGCGCCTGCTGCGTGAACAGCCCGACGCGCGGGGCCTCGCCGTGCCCGGCATGCCGATCGGCTCGCCCGGCATGGAAGGTGGGACCCCGGAGAAGTACGACGTGCTGCTGTTCGATCGCGCGGGTCGTACGCGCGTGTACGCGTCGCGTTGATGCCCATGGATCCGTCCGAGTCGGAACCAACGTCGATTCCCCACGCCGGGATGGCCACGCTGACCGTCGAGCGCGCCACGCTACAGGATGTGCCCGAGCTCGCGGCGCTCAACAATCTCTTCGCGCCCGACGGACTCACGCTGCCGCGCACCGAAGCGTTCGTCGCGAAGCACATCGACGACTATCGCCTCATTCGCGCGGCCGATCATTCGGTGCTCGGCTGCGTCGCGCTCGACGAATACTCACCGAGTCTGGTCGAACTGGTGTCGCTCGCGGTGCTGCCGAAGGCGCAGCACCGCGGGCTCGGCAAGCAGCTCATCGAAGCGGCGGCACAGCTCGCGCGGGTGCGCGGCTATCCGGAAGTGTTCTCGGTGTCGCTCGCGGATCGGCTCTTTCTGAGCATGGGCTTCGCGCAGTCGTCGCTCGAACACTACCCCGAGAAGGTCGCGCGCTACGCGTCGATCTCGCGGTCGGAAGTGTCGCTGTCGCGGAAGTATCTGTTCACGCGGCGATTGGCGTCCTGATCGCCGATCCGTTCAGCGTCTCCGCACAAGTCGGAGCCCCACAAGCACCGGATCATGATCCGAGCTGCGGAACGGATCGGGGGCAAACAAGGACGTGCGCTGCGCCGGTGACTTGAACGACGACGTGTAACCAAGCACGGGTGGTTCATCGGCGTTGATGTGCCACGTGGTCACGCCGGTGACCTGAGCCGCGAGCGATGTCGACGCGAGCGCGTGGTCGAGACTTCCGAGCTGCGCGTCGAAGAGGTACGAATACGCGTCGGCACCGCCTCGCGCGGACTCGAGGTCGGTGAAGCCGGCGCTCACGAGCGCGCGCACCGGGTCCTCCATCGCGTAGGCGTTGAGATCGCCGAGCAGCAGCACATCGGGGTCGCCGGTTCCGGTGGGATCGGTCGTGAGGAACTGGGCGAGGGTGCGCGCCGCGTTGGTGCGCACCACGTTGCACGCACCCTGCCCATCACCCGCATCGGGAGCGTCGCAGCCGCTGCCCTTGCTCTTGAAGTGATTGACGCTCACCACGAACGCTTCACCATCGGCCTGCGCGAACGCCTGAACGAGCGACGGCCGATTGCGTGGCCCACTGTCGCCGCCGGTCACGAAGGCCGTCGACGACAGCACGGCCGTGCGACCCGCGAGTGACACACGCGCTGGCTGGTACAGCAGCCCCACCTTGATGCCATCGGTGCCAAGCGCGTTGCGCACTCCGGTGCGTGCGTCGACATCGACAAAGGCGTAGCGACCGGGGGTCGTCTCTGCATTGAGCCGCGCGACCAGATCGGCGATCGCGCTGTTGGTACCGTAGCCATCGTTCTCGATTTCCATGAGCCCGACCACGTGGGCATCGAGTGCGACGATCGCAGCCACGATCTTGCTGGCCTGTCGTGCGAAGTCGTCCGCTGACGCGGCACCGCGGCAATCCGTTGGCGCGCCACCGTCGCCGCTGGTACACGCGCCGCGCCCGAACGTGTTGAAGTAGTTGAGCACGTTGAAGGCACTCACGCGGAGGGTGCCGTTCACGTCGGCCGGTGCGGTGCGACGCATGTTGCGGGCGACGAAGCGTGGTGCCTCGCCGGCGAGTGTGTGGCGTGCCTGCAAGCGCCAGCTCGGACGTGCATTGGGCTGGCCACCACGCGAGTGCGTGAGCACGCCCGTCAGCCCGGTGACCTCATCACCGGCGCGCAACGCCTGTGCAGCAGACAGCGGCGAACCGGCCTGTGCAGCAGACAGCGGCGAACCGGTGCGTCCGAACGCGATCGGATCGGAATTCTGCGCGTCGTTGCCGTCGTCCACCACGAGGCGATTGCGCGCATTCGCTGCGGCGAGCGCGTTGGCTTCGGGGCCCGGTGCGTGGCGCTGCGTGGGTTGCCAGAGGCGACCGTTGGAGACGGTGAGCTGTCCGAAGCGACCGAGCTGGAAGTGTTCGGTGACGGTGAGCGTCTGATCGAATCGCACGAGCATGCCTTCGTAGGCTTCGAGCGCCTCATCTGACGTGAGCGGCAAGGTGAGTCGTGCCGGTGTCACCCGGGCATCGCGGGCGCAGATCGTGAGTGCGCTGACGGCGGTGAGGCGCGTTTCGTCGTCAACTTCAGCGACGGTGCCGGTGATACGCACGAGATCACCGGTCGATACGCGGTCGCCGCTGTCGGTGACCACGAACAGGGCGTCCGAGGTGAGTGGGTCGGCGTCGGCCGCGCGGGCCTGCACGGTGAAGCCGGCCGGCGAGAGGCCGGACGTCTCGAAGTCGCCGGTGACGACGCCCTCGAGGGTGACGGCGCGCCCCTCGAGCGGGGATCGAGGACCGGTACCCTGTACGGCGGGGATGGTCGTCAGCTCGACACCCGAGGTCGGGCAGGCGGCTTCGGCCGTCGGCGTGGTCTGTGGCGCCGACGGGGCGACGCGACAGGCGGACAGTGCGGCGAAGGCGGCAAGACGAAGGAGCGGCCCACCGATGTGGGCCGAGATGAGCGGGCGACGGGCGTGTGGCGAAGCAGGCATGCGAGAAACGAATGCACCACCGCGGCTGCAGGCAACGGGGTCACGCGCGGCGTCTCGTCGTGCGCGGGGGCGCGCGATAGCTTCCGATGAGTGCGCGGCGCCGCAGCGGTCGGCGCGCGCGTGGACTCCCCGCCTCAGAACCCGCACGCCATGTCCCGTATTCGCGTTCTTGCCCTGTGCGCGCTGGCGACCCCGATGGTCGTCTCGGC
>JALOPN010000153.1 GCA_025453875.1 Gemmatimonadaceae bacterium
GCCGACGTGATCGATCGTTGCCTGCAGAAGGATCCGGCGGCGCGCATCCCCACGGGCGAAGCACTCGCCGAGGCGCTCACGAAGGCGCTCGAAGCGCACGACGCCGCGCCGCGCGCTGCCTCGCGCGTGCTCCCCACGGAACAGGCGCACGCCGTGTGGCAGCGCGCCGCACAACTGCAGGCTGAAGCGGCCACGCGCGTCGAGACGCTCGTACGCCGCGACGCCGTCGCCGAACGAGCGCCCGTGCCGGCCGGCGCGGCAAACGATCCGCTGCCCACGTCGGGGCTCCGTGTGCAGGATGTTGCCGCGGCTGCCGTCGAGGCCGGCATCTCGCAGCAGTACGTCGCGCTCGCGCTCGCGGAACTCGAGCGCGCCCCGGAGGCCTTGCAGCGCGCGAACGAGGTCTCGCCGCGCAAGCAGCGGCTGGCGATGCGTCTCTTCGGTGCCGTCGAACGCAACGTGTCGGTCACGCGCACCTTTCGCGTGCCGCCGCGCGAGGCGCTGGCCGCCATCGGGCGGACGCTGCAAGCGCACCCGTTCAGTCTCACGCTCCGCGATACGCTGGGTGGCCATCCGCTCGACGGTGGCGTGCTCGTCTTCACGCTGCCACCGATGACCGATGCAACGTACAAGTGGACCGGGACGCGCTACGGCGCCTTCGCACCCGAGGTGCGCGTGTCGATTCGCGCGCTCGGTCACGATCCGAACACCTGCGACGTCACCATGCAGGTGGACCTGTCTGCAGGACTCGGGACGGTGCTCGGCAGCTACGTCGCGTTCGTGGGATTGCTCGGCGCAATCGGTGGCGGCGCAGGTCTGCTGGTCGGACTGACCGCCATGTCGCTCACCGGCGGACTCGCCGCTGTTCCCGCAGTTGGTGGTGCGCTGCTCGGCGGCGGCGGCATGTTGGCCATCTCGCCGCGCTCCTATCGCAGCGGACTGCGCACGGTACGGAACGAGCTCGACGCAGCGCTCGCCGCTGTCGAAACGTCCATGCGCGTGCAGGACATCTTCGGCAACGCGCCGCCTACCAGCGGACCGCGACCGGGCAACGGATCGCTCGACTGGATCAACGGATTGTAGCAGCCCACACAACGCACAACGCGCCGGATGTCGCAAGGACATCCGGCGCGTTGTGCGTTGTCGAGACGCCGCGCGTTACATCACGCGCGCCTGCAGATCCTGCAACGCCTTCTTGAGCAGATCCACCTTCTTCGGATCGCAGCCGCGATCCTGCTCCAGATCACGCACGAGGCCGCTCAGCGCCGTGTTGCGCGCCGCACCCGACGCGCGCTCCGCCGTGGCGATCTGCGAGCGGATCGCGCCGATGCGCGTCGCGTTCACGCACCCCTTGCGCTCCAGCTGATCGGTATACGCCTTGGCGAGCGGGAAGCTCGGCGGCCAGCTGATCTGCGGCTGTCCCTGGGCGTTGAGATAGTCCCACTTCACCGTGTTCGCCGCATCGATCTCGTTCTGCGTGACGAATTCGCTCGGTACCATCTGCGCGATATCGAGACCGCGCGCGATCTCCGAACTCACGATCGCACCGTTGTACCAATACACCGACCACGAGCCACCCGACACCATGCGCGTGGCATCGACCGGCCCACGGTCGAACGACGCGATCTCGAACGGCTTGGCCGGATCCGTCCAGTCGAACACCGAGATGCCGCCCTGGTACCACGCCTGCACCATCACGTCACGCCCCGGAATGGGAATCAGCGAGCCGTTGTGCGCGACGCAGTTCTCGAGCGACGTCTGATACACCGGAATCTTGTAGTAGCTCTGGAACTTGAGCTTCCCGTTCTCGATGGTGAAGATCGCGTTCGCGCCCCACTCGGGCTTGTCACCCTCGCGGCACTTGGGCGAGCTGCCCCCGCCCCACTCGTCGGAGAAGAGCAGCTTGGTGCCGTCGTTGCTGAACGTGGCCGAGTGCCAGTAGGCGAAGTTCGAATCGGCCACGGCGTCGAGGCGGCGCGGGTTCACCGGATTGCTGATGTCGAGCAGCAGGCCGTGCCCTTCGCAGGCACCGCCGGCAAGACCGAGCGCCGGGTACACCGTGATGTCGTGGCACTGCGAGCGCTCGCTCACCGAACCGTCCGTCGCGGCGGAGCTGCGCCGTGTCGGCGGCCGTGGGCGCACCCGTGCCGCCGCGTGCCTTCACGAGGCTGTCGAGCACCGGGCCCATCTGGCGCGGCGACATGACCATCTCTGCACCCGACTGCGGATTGCGCACGATGATCGCGCCGCGTGCGCGCGCCTGCTCGATCTGTCCCGCCTGCGCCGCCTTGTCGGCGTCGGAGAGACCGTGACGCGGCGGCTCCTTGAGGCCGGCGAAGATGTTCGCATTCCCTACCACCGACGCCTGCGCCGGATTGGCCAGCGGCACCTTGATGATCTCGATGCGCAGGCGCGATGAGTTCGGGTCATCGGCGCTCATGTCGGCGCAACGCGCGAGCTCTTCCTTCGGGCGAATGCCCGACGAGCCGGAGACGTAGATGTAGACGTTGTCCTTGTCCTTCGGATCCTCGAGCACCGTGTGCGTGTGCGACCCGCGGCACGTCTGCACGTTGGCCACGAGCTTGGGCGTGCATGCGGATCGGGCTCACCGTCTCGCGCACGCCACCCGGCATGCAGTCGGTGCGGCCGTTCTGCGCTTCGGCCGACATGAACATCAGGTTGCGATACACCGACACGTCGTTCTGCGACGCAGGGCACGGATACGCCGTGACGAGCTTCGGCTGGTTGGGATTGGTGATGTCCCAGATCACCGGGCCGTTGTAGTTGCCCTGGATCGCGTAGTTGCCGGTGAAGGCGAGATCGGAGTTGGTGATGCCGAGAAAGCCTTCGGGTGAGACGGCCTTGGCCGTGACCTTCAGGTTCGAGACGGCTTCGCCGGCGTCGAGCAGGCCGGCCTTGAGACCGACGCGCGGGTCGGTGGTGGGCGTGTAGCGCGGCGACGGCGCGGGCGTGGTCGACGGCGTGCTGCCCGCGCAGGCGGCGACGCCCAACAGGGCAGCCGACGCGAGCGCGCGCACATCACGACGGCGCGAGAACGAGTGGGACATGGAGCGGGTGGGGTGGAGGGCGGGAGAAACGCCGAGGGAGGCGGCAGGAACAACATCCAGCACACAACGCAACAGCGCGTCGTGCGATCAGCGCGGAGGTGGGAACCCCATCTCGAGCATCATCGACAGCATGCGTTTGATCTCGGTGGACTGATCCACTTCGACATCATTCGCGAACTTGAAGATCGTCTCGTCCTGACCGGCACCGGCCGACGAGAACAGATCACGCACCATCGTGACCGCGCCGCGGTGATGCGCAATCATGAACGTCAGAAACAGGCGATCGAATTCCTGACCACGTGCCGCATCGAGTTCGGCGAGCTGCGCCGGCGACAGCATGCCAGGCATCGTGGTGTGATCGTGCGCGGGCGCGGCGTGACCGGCGTGCGCGTTGTGCGCCGCGTGCGCATCGTGACCGCCACCGGCCGACGGCATGCTCACCGCACCCGTGCTGTCCACGGTGGGCGGCGCCTGATTGCGGTCGCGCAGCCACGTCTGCATGATCGCGATCTCGTCGGTCTGCGCGTTGATGATGCGCGCCGTGAGTCGCTGCACCGCCGGGCTCGCGCCGTGCGACGGCGCCCAGCGCGAAATGAGGATGGCCTGCGCGTGATGGTGAATCATGCCGGCCATGAAGTCGATGTCGGCCTGCGTGTACGGATACCGCAGACTGTCCGCGCGCGCGCGATCGATCGCACCGGCATCGCCCATGCGGAACGAGGCGGCCGACGCCGGCACAGAGCGGGACGCGCCACACGCGGTCAGGAGGCTCCCGAGGGCGAACACGCCCAACAACGAGGAGATGCGCATTGGAAAGGTCGGTTGGCGGAGGCCGCAGGGTCACAGGCGCGACCCGAGGGCACCGCTGATAATGTACCGTGCACGCGGGCGGGCGACAGCAGCCGCGTACCCTCGACGCCCCCTCCATCTCGTCCCTGTGACCAACCGCCGCTCCTTCCTGCAGCTTGGCACCGGCTGTCTTGCCCACCTGTTGCTGCAGGCGGCGTGCGCGCCGCTCGGTCGGCGTCGCGCGTGGACCGCGGCACGCGGGCCGGTGGTCGCGGAGGCGCCGTTCGCGCGACTCGAAGCGATCGGACCAGGTGCGTGGGCCGTCATCTCCACCCCGCTCGGCGGGGACCGCACCACCTTCGCCAACGGCGGGCTGATCGCCGGTCGCACGGGCGTGGTCGCCATCGAAGGCTTCTACACGGCCGCGGGCGCGCGATGGCTGGCCGGCCTCGCGCGACAACTCACCGGTCGCCATCCCACGCACGTGGTCGTCACGCACTACCACATCGATCACGCCAGCGGTGTGGCCGGCTACGCCGAAGCGGCGGGCGACGCGCCGCGATTGCTCACCACCGCGCCAACGCAGGACGCCGTGCTGCGTGGCGGCCCGGTGGCTCCGCCACGAGAGTCGGCCCTGCTGCGACCGTGGGCCGATGTACTCACCGTCGCGCCGCGACGCGCGCTCACCATCGATCTCGGCGACCGCACGCTGCAGGTGCGCAGCACTCACGGCCACACGGCCAGCGACCTCATCGTCGAGGATCAGGACGCGGGCCTCTGCTTCGGCGGCGACCTGCTCTGGAACGGCATGTTTCCGAACTTCGTCGACGCGGACCCGCCGGCGTGGCGATCGGCGATGGACACCCTGCCGTCCACTGCGGGGTCGCGGGTGGTGCCGGGGCATGGACCCATAATGGACATGACCGCGCGTGCGCGCTTCGTCACGCTGCTCGACACCCTCGAAGACGCGGCCCGTCGTGCACATGCCGACGGACGGTCGATCGATCAGCTCGTCGCCGAGTGGCGTGTCCCCGAGTCGTTGGGAGACTGGATGGCCTCGCCTGCCGCCGTGCGACGCGCCTTTTCGGCGTGGTATCGCGCACTCGGATCATCCACGGCGTAGGCCTCCACTTCGTAGCGATTGCCGCGGTACGGACAGTCGCCGCGCCACCAGGCGGCGGCGCTCGCCAGCGCATACGCCGGCAGGAAGAACGGTCCCAATCGCTCGGCCTGCTGCACGTGCACGCGCTCGTGTGCCCGCACCCGCGCGAGCTCCGCATGGGTGCGCCCAATGATCACGTGGCCGAGCGTGATCGCGCCGAAGCGCGAGCGATGCCACCACGAGGTACGTGACAGGCGGCGCGGCTGCAGCGCCACTTCGAGCGTGTGCGCCACCCGTCGCACCGAGCCACCCGAGGCGAGCACCACAAGGCTCACGAGCAGGCCGAGCAGCGACGTCGGCGCGGCCCAGAGCTGCACGAACAGCGTTCGTGCGCGCGAACGCTGAATCGTCGGGATTGGGGGAGCGGCGGCCATCGTGTCTGAATGCTACACCGAATGCGGTACGGTGTACCGCTTGCCTTCGGTGAATCCTTCTGCCTCGCCCAAGGCTCTGTTGGGTACGCGTGTTCACGACGGCGACGTGGCCAACGTGACGCGTCACT
Organism: Gemmatimonadaceae bacterium; assembly: GCA_025453875.1. Lineage (GTDB taxonomy): Bacteria > Gemmatimonadota > Gemmatimonadetes > Gemmatimonadales > Gemmatimonadaceae > JAABRT01. The sequence goes on from JALOPN010000153.1 coordinate 5,522, forward strand.
CCCCCGACCGAAGGACTTCACCATGCGTCGCTCACTGCTCCTGCTCGCCGTCACGCTTGCGCTGCCGCTCTCCGCGCACGCGCAGGCCGCCCCCACCGCCCTCGCCGTCGCAGACGGCCCGGGCGTGACCGCATCTCCACTCACCCACGCCGCAGTCGCACGTCGCGCGCAGCGTCGCGTGGAGCAGTCGCTTGTGGTCTCCCCGTCGATCGCGCTGCAAGTGACGGCGGCGCAGCCGAACGGCAACGTACCGCTGCCAGCCGACGGCTTTGTCTCCAGCGGCTTCGCCCAGTTCATGTCGAGTCCGGCGGGTCGCGTCCTGCGCGTCGTGGCTGGTGCCGGCATGATCGCGGGCGGCATCGCGGCCGACAGCGATGGCGGCACGGTCCTGGCCGGTGTCGGTTCGATCCCGCTGCTCGCGGGCACGTTTGACTTCTGCGTGCTGTCGCCGCTCTTCGGTGGCCCCTTCTGGGGTCGCGACATCCGCGCTGCGAAGTAACGTGCTGCGGTCGCCTCGGCGCGCGGTCAGTGCGCCGGGGCGGCCCCGCCCCGGAGCCGCCGCGCGAGCGTGACGACCGCGAGCGCGAGCGCCCCCGATACGATCCCCACCACGGCCTCGGCGAGCATGGTCAGCAGCGTCGACCCGTGCGTCAGCGACTCGAGCGCGTGCGCGACCGGCGGAATGCCGTGCGCCACAATGCTGCCACCCACGAGGAACATCGCGGCCGTGCCCGCGATCGAGAGGAACTTGAGCAGCAGCGGTGCGGCGATCAGGATGCCGCGCCCCAACGAGCGCCGCCATCCTTCGCGTCCGGCGTTGACATCTGCACGCAGCAGTCGGAGCCCGAGATCGTCGAGCTTCACGATCCCCGCCACCAACCCATAGACGAGCACCGTGATGCCGATCGCGATCGCGCTCAACGAGACGATCTGCCGGCTCATCGCCTCGGTGGACATCGTGCCGAGTGCGATCACGATGATCTCGGCCGACAGGATGAAATCGGTGCGAATGGCGCCCTTGATGCGATCCCGTTCGAGTGCGACGAGATCCACCGCGGGATTCACGATCGCCGCCGCACGCTCCGTGCGCCGCTCGGCGTCTTCCCGAGCGTGCAGCGCCTTGTGCAGCAGCTTCTCCACGCCTTCGTAGCAGAGAAACAGGCCGCCGATCATGAGCAGCGGCGTGATCGCCTTCGGAATGAACGCGCTGATGAGCAGCGCGGCCGGCACCAGGATGAGCTTGTTGAGGAACGAGCCCTTTGCCACGGCCCAGATGACGGGCAGCTCGCGTTCAGCGCGAAAACCGGTCACCTGCTCGGCGTTGAGCGCCAAGTCGTCGCCGACCACGCCGCTCGTCTTCTGGGCGGCGACCTTGCTGAGGGTGGCGACATCGTCGAGCAGCGAGGAGATGTCGTCGAGCAGGGCGAGCAGGCTGGATCCGGCCATGGACGGCGAGCGGGCTGAAGGAGGCGGGCAGTGGCGCGCCGGAAAATGGCGACGACCCCGGGCGCCGCGCGAGGGCCGCAACGCCCCGGCGTGGTACCGACGCCTCTCTCAGCTGGTGGCCGCGACCGTTGCCGCCACGGTGGCCGCCATCACCGCGGCGTGGGCCGCCGCGACCGCCTCCTTCGCCGCCCGGCTTCCGGCGTGCTGCTCGGCGAGCGCCTTCAGGCGTGGCTTGAGCGCACGAAGCGTATTGCGATCATAGATGGCCCGCAGCGTGTTCGTGAGCCCCGCCAAACCGATGAGCGCGGCGGTACGCGCGTCCGGCGTCTTGCCGCCATCGAGTACGTCGCGAATGCGTCGCACGAGCGCCTGCTCCGGCCTCGGGTTCACCGTGGGGTACACCTTGCGGCGGAAGAGCGCGAGAATGCGCTGCTCGTCTTCGCGCAGAATGCCGCGCGCGCACAACGCGAGCGCAACGTCGTGCCGCAGGCGACGGCGGTTGCCAAGGCGCGAGACCGCTGTTGACGTTTGCACACGTCGCTTCGACGAGGCCAGCGTGACCAATGCCTCATCGAGCAGGGCGTCCCCGAGCGGCGTGCGATCACGCACCTCCACCCACGACCGCTTGAACCCGCCAGTATCGCGCACCACGCCGATGCGCTCGGCGAGCAGCAGTTCGGT
>JALOPN010000154.1 GCA_025453875.1 Gemmatimonadaceae bacterium
AAGGCGGACACGCACATCGGATCGAACTGCGTTCCCGCGCAGCGCTCGAGCTCGGCGAGCGCATCCTCGACTGCCATGCCGGCGCGATACGGACGGCCGCTGGTCATGGCATCGAACGAATCGGCCACGGCGGCAATGCGCGCCTCGAGCGGGATCATGTCGCCCAGCAGCCGATCCGGCGTGCCGCGCCCGTCATAGCGCTCATGATGGCCGCGCACGACGTCGAGCGCATGCGGCGCGTCGCGCAGCAGCGGTTGCAGCAGGCGCCACCCGATGACGGGGTGCTCCATCACATGCGCGTACTCCTCGGGCGTGAGCGCCGAGCCCTTGTTGAGCACGGCCTCGCGGACGCCGATCTTGCCAATGTCGTGCAGGCGCGCCCCCAACTCCAGCTGCGCGAGGCGGTCCGCCTCGAGCCCCAACTCGCGCGCGATGGCGGTCGCATACTGCGCCACGCGCAGCGAGTGACCCCACGTGTAGCGGTCCTTCACTTCGAGCGCGTCGGCCAGCGACTGCAGCGAGGCCAGGAACAACTCTTCGTACGCGCGCGCCTGCGCCTGCACCCGTTCTTCGAGATGCTGCCGGTACGCGCGATTCTCCAGCACGAGCCGTCGCTTCTCGAGCGCCTGCCCAAGTCGCCCACGAATCTCCTCCACACGGAACGGCTTCGTGACGTAGTCCATGGCACCGCTCGCGAGGCACTGCACCGCGAGGTCGACATCGCTCACGCCGGTCACCATCACCACCGCCGTATCGGGCCACCGCTCGCGAATCACGCCGAGCAGCTGCACGCCGTCCATCTCGGGCATGTGGTAGTCGCTGAGCACGAGCGCGGCCGGCTCCGCTTCGAGCATGCGGATGGCCTCGGCGCCCGACGCCGCGTCACGGCAGCGCATGCCCTGCTGCTCGAGAATGCGGCGCAGCACCGCACGGAGCGGCGCTTCGTCGTCGACGATCAGGCAGCAGGCAGTCGCGTCAGAAACGATGGGAGCAGTCATGAGCACACGAAGACGAGGCGCGTTCAGGCGGCGGGCGGCGGGTCGAACGGCGACGGCGCCGGACGCCACGGCCCCTGCGAGACCGAGGTCCGTCGGGTAGGTTGCGTCGGTCCCCCAACACCCCCACGCACCACGCCGAATCTCCGATGACGCGCATCTTCCCCGAAGACCTCGACGCCGGCCTGGCGACTCGCGCCATTCACGCCGGTCAGCGGCCGGAGCCCCACGCGGGCGCCATCATGACGCCGCTCTACCTCACGTCCACCTATGTGCAGGACGGGCTCGGCCAGCACAAGGGGTACGAGTACGCGCGCGGGAAGAATCCCACCCGTGAGGCCCTCGAACGCAACGTCGCCACCCTTGAAGGCGGCCGTCACGGCTTCGCCTTCGCGAGTGGCATGGGCTGCCTCGACTCGATCATGAAGCTCTTCCGCGCCGGTGACCATTTCGTGGTGGGGGAAAATGTCTACGGCGGCACCTTCCGGCTCTTCGACAAACTGCTCCGGCATCTCGGCCTGTCCTTCAGCTACGTGGATACCCGGGACCCGCAGCGCGTCGCCGACGCGATGACCCCCGCCACGCGGGGTCTCCTCGTCGAGACGCCCACGAACCCGCTCATGTGGCTCTGCGATCTCTCCGCCATGGCCGAGATCGCGCGCGCGCACGACGCCCTGCTCATCGTGGACAACACCTTTGCCACCCCGGTCTTCCAGCGACCGCTGGAGCTCGGGGCGCACATCGTGTGGCACTCCACCACGAAGTATCTCAACGGTCATTCTGATATGATCGGCGGGGTCGCGGTGGTACTTGAGGACGCCCTCGCCGACCGACTGCAGTTCATCCAGAATGCGGCCGGCGCGGTCCCCGGTCCGTTTGACTGCTGGCTGGCCCTCCGGGGCACGAAGACCCTCCCGCTGCGCATGAAGCAGCACGACGCCAACGGGCGCCAGCTCGCCGCGTGGCTCGTGGACCGCCTCGGCGAATCGGCCGTGATCTACCCTGGCCTCGCGTCGCACCCGCAGCACGCGCTGGCCGCGCGGCAGATGTCGGGCTTCGGCGGCATGATCACGCTCGACCTCGGCAGTCGCGAGCGCGCGCGCCAGGTGCTCGAGGGCGTCCGCGTCTTTGCGCTGGCCGAATCGCTGGGCGGCGTCGAGAGCCTCATCAGCCACCCGTTCAGCATGACCCACGGTTCGGTGCCGGCCGACGTCAAGCAGGCGATGGGACTCACTGAGGGGATGGTCCGCCTGTCGTGCGGCATCGAGGACATCGAGGACCTCGTCGCCGATCTCGATCGCGCGATCGGCTGACCCACGCAACTTTGGGCGACGCGCGCCGTAGGATGAGCAGACCTTTCACCACTCTGCCATGACCCGACAGCCGCTTACCCAGATCGCGTCCGTCAGCTGGGAACACCCCGCCGACCGCGCCGCCCTCAACGCGCTGCGTGCCCTGCCCGGCTTCGACCTGGCGGTCCGCAAGATCGCCGGCTTCTTCGGCGAGCGCGGCATTCGCAACCTGTTCCTGGGCGATGCCGTGCTCGTCGGGCCGTCGCAGCGTCCCAACCTGTACGCGCTGTATCAGGAAGTCCTGCAGACGCTCGACTGGCCCCCGGCCGGCGAGCCAGCGCCGCAGCTCTACGTGGCGCAGACACCGTTCGCGAACGCCGGCGCGGTGGGCTTCGATCGACCGTTCATCGTGATCAACTCGGGCGCCCTCGAGATTCTCTCGCGCGAGGAGCAGCGGTTCATTCTCGCGCACGAGCTCGGGCACATCATGAGCGGGCACACGACGTACCGCACAATCGCGCTCATCGTGATGACGTTCGGGTTCCAGGTGTTGCCCATCGTGGCCACCATCGCGCTGCTGCCGTTCCAGCTCGCGCTGCTCGAGTGGTACCGCAAGTCCGAGCTCTCGGCCGATCGCGCGGGGCTGCTCGGCTCGCAGAGCGTGCGGGACTCGCAGCGTGCGTTCCTCTCCCTTGCCGGTGGCAAGGTCATCGACGACACGGTCGATCTCGACGCCTATCTCGCGCAGGCGCGCGAGTACGAGGTGGGTGGCTCGTCGTGGGATTCGGTGCTCAAGGCGCTCAATACCGCCATGCGCGTGCACCCGTTTCACACGGTGCGCGTCGCCGAGCTGAGCCGCTGGGTCGAGGCCGGCGGCTACAGCCGCATCCTCGGCGGCGACTACGTGCGTCGCGGTGACGAAAAGACCGCGCGTCCACTCGGTGACGACGTGCGGGAAGCGAGCGATTACTACTCGGCGCAGGCCCGCGAAGCGGCGAGCAAGGTGGGCGACGTCTTCACGCGCGCGGCCGACGCCTTCGCCGACGCGTTCCGCGCTGCGACTGGCATGTCCGGCGCGGCTGGCACCGGCCCGCGCCCTGAGGATGGTGGGCCGGCTGCGACGGGTCCGGTGTCCGACGGTCCGCCGGGCGGCGGTCCGGGCACCGGGGGGTCCGGCACGGGCGGCACAACGACCTGAGCCGATGGCCGGACGGGGTTAGGTTACGCCGTCCGCCACGGTGACGGACCCGCACCCCGGCTTCGCATGAAGATCCTGTTGGTGGGCAACGGCGGGCGCGAACACGCGCTCGCCGACGCCCTGTCTCGAGAGAACACGGCCGTCGAGCTCATTGCGGCCCCGGGCAATCCCGGGATCGCGTCGCTCGCGCGCCTCGCGTCCGTGAAAACCACTGAGCTGCCGGCGCTCGTCGCACTCGCCGAGGCCGAAGCGGTGGACCTCGTGGTGGTGGGGCCCGAAGCACCGCTCGCCGATGGGCTCGTGGACCGGCTGCGGCAACGTGGCATTCCTGCGTTCGGCCCCACGGCGGCGGCGGCCGAGATCGAGACGTCGAAGCACGTTGCCAAGACGCTCATGACGCGCGCCGGTGTACCGACGGCGCGCGCCGAGACGCATCGCACAGCCGCCGACGCCCACGCCGCGGTGCGCGAGCGCTTCGGTGCGCCCGTGGTGATCAAGGCGTCGGGGCTCGCGGCTGGCAAGGGCGTGATCGTGTGTCACACGCTCGCGGAAGCACACGCCGCGATCGATCGCATCATGGACGACCGGGCGTTCGGCGATGCGGGCAACGAGGTGCTCGTCGAGGCGTTCATGCAGGGCGAAGAGCTCTCGCTGTTCGCGCTCACCGACGGCACCGATGTGCTGACCATGTTGCCGGCGCAGGATCACAAGCGCCTGCTCGATGGCGACGACGGACCGAACACCGGTGGCATGGGCGCGTACACGCCGGTCTCCCTCGGCACCGCGGCGCTGCTCGATGATGTGACCGAGCGCATCCTGCTCCCCACGTTGCACGCGCTCCGCAAGCGGGACACACCGTTTACCGGACTGCTCTACGCCGGGCTGATGCTCACCGAGAGCGGGCCGCAAGTCGTCGAGTTCAACTGTCGGTTCGGCGATCCCGAAACGCAGGCGATTCTCCCCATGCTCGACAGCTCGCTGCTCGATCCCATGCTGGCCATCGCACGCGGTGCGCGGATCGGATCGATGTCACCGCTGCGGTGGCGCAGCGGTGCGTCGGTGACGACGGTCGTGGCGGCGTCCGGCTATCCGGACACCCCACGCAGTGGTGACGTCATTTCGCTCCCCGATGACGACGCGACACGACGAGTGTACCACGCCGGAACGACGCGCGCGAGCGATGGCACCTTGCGCACGAGTGGCGGTCGCGTGGTCGCGGTCACGGGGCTCGGCGCCACGTTCGACGAAGCGCGGCGCATCAGCCGCGAGGGCGCCGCGGCGGTGGGCTTCGAGGGTGCGCAGTTTCGTGGCGACATCGGCTGGCGGGAAGCGGCGCGACGCTGAGCGGAGGCGCGACCGTGCCCGAGTTGCCGGAAACCGAAACCATCGCGCGTGATCTGCACGAGGACGTGCGTGGTGCGACCATCACGCACGTCGAGATCACACGCCCCGATGTGCTGCGCGATCTCGCGGAGTCGGCGTGGCCGCACACGCTGCGCGAGCTGGTGATCGCGCGCGTGTGGCGACGCGCGAAACTGGTCGTGCTCGATCTCGCGAGCGCTGTAGATGCGGCAGACGTCACGCAGCACCTCGTCGTGCAGCCCCGCTTCACCGGTGCGCTGCTCGTGGACGACGGCTCGCTGCCTGCGTCGCTGCGCGAGTTCGTGTGCGTGACGTTTGCGCTT
>JALOPN010000001.1 GCA_025453875.1 Gemmatimonadaceae bacterium
GCGCGTCGCCGCGTCGGCATGATCGTACCCGCTGGCCACGATCACCGGGAGCAGGGGGTGCGTGGCACGGATGCGTGCGAGCACTTCCTCGCCACCAAGCCGCGGCATGGTGAGGTCCAGCAGCACCAGCCCCAGCTCGTGCTGCCGCGCGGCAAAGAGGGCAATGGCCTGTTCGCCATCGTCCGCCTCGAGCACGGTCAGCGACATGCGTTCGAGCACACGACGTGCCACACTGCGCACCGAGGGCTCGTCATCGACGACGAGCACCGTGCCGCGCACGACGGTGGTGAAGCCGTCATGACGTGGCACCCGCGGAGCGGTCGGTGGAGATGCCGCATGCAGGGCGATGATGAACTGTGTGCCCTGCGCCGACGACGTGACCTCGAGTGTGCCATCGAGCGATTGCACGATGCCACGCACCGCGCTCAGGCCGAGGCCGCGTCCCGAGCCCTTCGTGGTGAAGAAGGGATCGAAGATGCGCGCGCGCACGTGTTCCGGGATGCCCGGACCGGTGTCGCTCACGGTCACACACACGCACGTCCCACCGTCCCGCGCGACGGACGTGGCGTGCACCGTGACGACGCCATTGGCGTCGCCGATGGCTTCGGCCGCGTTGGTAAGGAGGTTGAGCAGCACCTGTGCGAGCTGCGCCGGATCGAGCTCCACCCATAGCGGTTCCGGCATGGGCTCGATGGCGAAGTGCACCTTCTTCGATTGCGCAGCGCGAACGAGCGGCACGAGGTCGTCGATGATCGTGCGCACGTCGACGACGTCACGCTTCAGACTGGCGCGGCCGGCGTAGGCGAGCATCTGTCGCGTGAGATCGGCCGCACGACGACCGGCTGTGCCCACCTGCTCGAGCGATGCGCGCACTTCATCAGGCCGCGCGTCGGTGAGGGCTTCGCGCGCGAGCTCGACGTGCCCGAGGATTGCGCTCAACAGGTTGTTGAAGTCGTGCGCGATGCCGCCCGCCATCACGCCCAGACTCTCGAGTTTCTGTGCCTGCTGCACCGAGGCATCGCGCACTCGTCGCTCCGACTCGGCGCGCGCGCGTTCGGTGAGATCGGTGGCGACAAGACCGATTGCGTAGGGTTCGCCTTCCGGCCGAACGAGAGGAAACGCGACGACCTGCCAGGCATGCGCGTCGTCGCCATCGCCGAGGGTGACCTCCTGTTCGACGAGCGTGCCGGTCATCCGCGCGGCGCCGATGGCGTGGCCGAGCGGTGCGGCGACGTCGCCCAGCAGCGTCTCGAGTGCGAGACCGGCGCAGTCCGCCGGGGGGCGTCCGACGAGCTGCGCGAGACGCGCGTTGGCCAGCCGCACCCGTCCTTCGAGCGAGACCACGAGCATGAGCGTCGCCGTGTTGTTGACGACGTCCTGCAGCAGCGCCCGATTGGCATCGGCTTCGTCGAGCGCCGTGCGGGTGGCGACCACCTGTGCTTCGAGTTCCTGATACAGCGTGCGCAACCGTGCCGTCATCACGTTGAACGCGCCAGCGAGTTGTCCGACTTCGTCGTCACCACGCTGAGGCGCGAGCACACTGAAGTCACCACCCGCCACGCGCGTTGCCGCGTCGGCCACGGCGAGCACCGGCGCGGTAAATCGTCGCGTGATGAGCAGCACGCCCAGTGCCAGGAGGGCCACGGCGATGATGCCCCGTGTCATCGAGCCGATGAGCAACGTGCGTGCGGGGCCCAGCGCCGCGTCACGGGGGACTTCGCGCACCACGGCGAGGCCGAGTTCCGGGATCGTGTGCCACGCGCCAAACACCTCGCGTCCCTGCGCATCGGTGTACTGGGCGAATCCGTTCCGACCGGCGATGGCTTCACGCACCGCCAGTGTGTTCACGCCGCGACGCAATCCGTCGCGACCGAATCGCTCGGCCGAGACGAATTCGGCGAACCGATTCACCAGAAAGGCATCGACCGGCAGGCGCGTCCCGGTGCGCGCGAGACTGCGCTCGAGTTCCGCCAGATCGACGTGCACGGCGAGCACGGCGGACAGCGAGCCCTCGGCGGAGCGGACGGGCGTGGCGACGGTGAGTCGGGGCCGCCCCTCGGTACCATCGGGGTAGATGCCCTGCGTGAATGTGCCTCGCTGACCTTCGCGGTAGTACAGCTGATCGAGCGCGTACTGGCCGAGGTCGAGGGAATCGGAGGCACGCACGATACGACCGCCCGGTACGGCAATGAGCTGCATCGACTGATCGGCCAGCACCTCACGCGGCAACGTCGGCATTGGCCGCGTATCGTCGAGCGTCCCGGTGGCGGGCGTCCCGATCTGCAGCGCGCGCGCCAGCAGCTCCGCCGCCGCGCGCTGGCGGGCAAGCCAGGCGGTGATGCGTGTCGCGTCGTCGGTGGCCGCCGTCTGCAACTGCTCGAAGAGGCGATCACGCAATGCGCGATCGGCGGATCGGTACGCGATGATCGCGGTCATGGCGACCAGCACGAGTCCCAGCGCGAAGACCGCGCTGAACAACCGCGTCGGGAGACTGCGCTGCCAGCGCTGACGCATCATTGCGGTGGGGCGACCACGGCGCGAACGCCGGTCGAGTCGGCCGCAACTTCGAGCAGCACCGCGCCGCGTACCGGATCGCCGGTACCCACGAATCGATAGCTGCCGAACGCGCCGTCGTAGGCACCGAGGTGTCGCAGCGAGTCCATCACGATGGCTCCCGTGCGCGCTCCGGCGCGACGTGCCGCTTCGGCGACGAGTTGCACGGCGTCATAGGTCGCGGCGGCGGTGGCGCGCATCGGTTCATTACCATACTGCGCGGCGTACCGCGTGCGGAGCGCGCGCACGGCCGGTGTGTCGTTGCGCCGGTCCCAGTTCGCCACGATGATCGCGCCCTGCACTTCCGGGCGCCGACTCAACGCAATCGCGTCCCAGGCATCGCTGCCGAGCAGGCGCCCGGAGAAACCGAGTGAACGTGCCAGCTGGAAGTGGAGCGAATCGCGCGAGGTGAAGTTGGGGAGCAGCAACACGTCGGGTGACGCGGCGAGCAGCCGTCGCAGCTGCGGCGTCACCGTTTCCGGATCGTCGGCGTTGAAGGTCTCTTCGCCCACCATGCGTGCGCCTGTCGCCTCGAAGGTGGTGCGAAAGAGCGTGGCGATTTCGCGTCCGTAGGCACTGGACGCGGCGTAGAGCACCGCCGCTCGTCGCGCGCCGAGCGAGTCGTACGCAAAGCGTGCCAGTACTCGTCCCTGGACGGCGTCGAGAAACGCGAGGCGACTGACGAGGCGTCGGCCTGCTGTCACCGCCGGACTCGACGCCATGGGGGCGATCATCGGCACGTCGGACGCTTCCGCCACCGCGCCGGCCGCCAGCGCGAGCACGCTCTGCTGCGGGCCGATGAGCACGTCGACTGAATCGAGATTGATCAGGCCACGGGCCACCGTCGACGCGGCGTCTGGGCGCGGAGCGGTTTCGCGGTCGATGAGCACGACGCGATGGCGCACACCGTCGATGAGTACGCCGCCTTCTTCGTTGAGTGCGTCGACGGCCAGCGTGGCGCCCTGACGGGCCGGAAGCCCTGACGATTGCGCGAAGTTGCCTTCGAACGTGCCGATCAGCCCGATGCGAAACTCGGGCGGCGGCGAGGGCTGACAGGCGGCGATGCCGACGATCAGCGCGAGCCAACTGGCGAGAGGAAGGGGGCGAAGCATGCGGAATTCTAGTGCCACGTGGCGGAGGGATGCACGACCCGGTAGAGTCTCGGCAGCCGCCGCGCTTTCGGCGAATGTCCCGACCACACCCACGGCCCGATGCCCCGTCCCGTCACCGCCTTCAACCCACGCGCGCCAGAGGTGCTGGCGCAGGCCCGCCGCGCTCGGACGCTGCTCGCTCGATACAGTCAGCTCGCCCCGGAGGATGCGGAGGAACGCGGCATGGTGCTGCGCGAACTCCTTGGTCACGTCGGAAGCGGCGTGTGGATCGAGCCGCCGTTCTACTGCGAGTACGGCGCGCAGGTGCACATCGGCGACGAGACGTTTGTGAACGTCAACGCGGTGATGCTCGATGCTGCCCCCATCCACATCGGCGCACGCGGCCTGCTGGCGCCTGGGGTGCAGCTTCTGACGGTGACGCATCCTGTGCGCGCCGCCGACCGCTCGGTCGCGAATCGACAGCCCGGTGACGCGCCGTACGTAACGCAGGCAGCCCCCATCACGATCGGCGACGATGTGTGGCTTGGCGCAGGCGTCATCGTGCTCCCGGGGGTAGCGATCGGGGATCGCGTGACGGTGGGGGCGGGGAGCGTCGTCACCACGGACCTTCCCTCGGACACCCTCGCGCTGGGCGTGCCGGCGCGACCGGTGCGATCACTCGCCACCTGACGCGTTGCGTCGCGCGTCAGGTCGTTGGTCGAACCAGTCGTGGGGCCAACCAGTCCATCGCCTCATCGAGCGCCCCTAGCGTGGCCGCCACACGCGACATCATGGTGCTCGGGAGCGGCTTGAGATCGGGCACCGCGATCGCGAGCATGCCGGCCGCCAGCGCGGCATCGAGGCCGAGGTCGCTGTCCTCGAACGCAACGCAGTCTGCTGGATTCACCTGCAGACGGCGCGCGGCTTCGAGGAAGATGTCGGGCGCCGGTTTGGAGCGTGCCACTTGCTCACCGGTCACCACGATCGGAAATCGAGGGGCCAGCTCGGCAAGCGCGAGCTTGTGCGCCGCACCCGCGGCGAGTGTGGATGTGGCGATCGCGCGTGGAATCGCGTGCACGTCGAGGAAGTGCAGCAGCGCATCGAGCCCCGGTTTGCGCAGCTCGTGCGCAGGCGTTGCCGCGAGGAGCGCGTGGTAGTGCGCCGCATGGCGTTCGTACAGCGCATCCACGGCGAACGACTCGCCCATGGCCGCGCGGAACTCCGCTTCGACCTCAGGACGCCGTCGCCCGATGATGGAGGTGAGCGCGGTGAGCGGCAGCTCCACCCCGAGATCACGACCGCCGGCCAACCACGCCTGACGGGACAACCGTTCGGTGTCGAGCAACAGGCCGTCCATGTCAAAGACGACCGCCTTGATGTGGCGCGTCATCGCCCGTTCACGAGAGACCGCTGACCCGGCCCGACGCGTCCATCTGCATGCGCACCGCGGCGGGTTCCGGCGAGAGGCCCGGCATGGTCATGATGTCGCCGCACTTCGCGACCACGAAGCCGGCGCCCGCGCTGCCGGAGACCTCGGTGACCGTGATCCGGAAGCCGGTCGGACGCCCGAGCCGTGCGGGGTCATCGGTGAGCGAGTACTGCGTCTTCGCCATGCACACCGGCGTGTCGCCCAGTCCGATCGACTCGAGCCACTGGATGTTGCGCGCGGCGGCGGGCGCGTAGTCGACGCCGTCCGCACCGTACACGCGCTGCGCAATCGCTTCGATCTTCGCCTTGATCGGTGCCGTGGTGTCGTACAGCGGTCGGAATGCCGACGCACGCTGCTCCAGCACACGCAAGACCTGCGTGGCGAGTGCCTCGCCCCCTTCGCCACCACGCGCCCACACGTCGGTGAAGGCGACGGCAACATCATTGGACGCACACCACGCGAGCACTCGATCGATCTCGTCGTCCGTGTCAGTCAGTCGGCGATTGAGCGCCACCACGACGGGTACTCCGAACTGACGCACGTTCTGCACATGGTGTGCGAGATGCGGCAGACCGCGCTGCAGCGCGTCGACATCGGGTGTGTCGAGCTGCGACTTGGGCAGCCCGCCTTGCATCTTGAGCGACCGGATCGTGGCCACGAGCACGGCGGCCTCCGGCGTCAGATCACCGGCGCGACACACGATGTCGAAGAATTTCTCCGCGCCGAGATCGCTGCCGAAGCCGGCTTCCGTGACGACGTAGTCACCGGTGGCCAACGCCGCGCGCGTCGCGACGAGCGAGTTGCATCCGTGCGCAATGTTGCCGAACGGTCCGGCGTGCACGATCGCCGGACCGCCTTCGAGTGTCTGCACCAGATTCGGACGAAGCGCGTGCTTGAGCAGGATGCTCATGGCCTGCTCGGCGCCGAGATCGCCAGCGCGCACGGGCTCGCGTGCCGGGCCGGCCTTCGTGCCCACGATGATGCGCGCCAGTCGCTGCTGCAGATCGTCGTAGTCACGCGCGAGCGCCACGATGGCCATCACTTCGCTCGCCGGCACGATCACCCACCCCTCTTCGCGCGGTACACCGTGCGCGACGCCACCGAGACCGATCAGCGCGTGACGCAGGGCACGATCGTTCATGTCGATGGTGCGCGGCCAGGTGATGCGTCGTGGGTCGAGCCCGAGTGCGTTGCCCTGCGCGAGATGATTGTCGATCAGCGCGCTCAGCAGATTGTGCGCACTCGCGATGGCGTGAAAATCTCCGGTGAAGTGGAGGTTGATCTCCTCCATCGGCAGCACCTGACTGTACCCGCCGCCGGCGGCGCCGCCCTTCACGCCGAACACCGGGCCGAGACTCGGTTCGCGCAACGCGAGGACGACGCGCTTGTCGAGGCGACGCAGCGCTTGCGCGAGTCCGACGCTCACGGTGCTCTTGCCTTCGCCGGCTGGTGTCGGGCTGATGGCCGTGACGAGAATGAGGCGGCCGCTTGCCGGACGCTGCGCGAGTTCGAGCGGCAGCTTGGCCATGAAGCGGCCGTAGGGATCGATCTGGTCGGCGGCGAGCCCCAGCTCGCTGGCCACGTCGGTGATCGGACGCAGCGAGGCCGCTTGGGCGATGGCGATGTCGGACGGCACAGAGGGCAGAGACATGCCCGTCAATCTATGCCGGTCGCTCGTCGGGCGATGGGGGCGCGCTGCGGTGCCGACCGCAGGGCGGAGGCGATGGACTCGGCCACGGAATCCGCGACCCGCGCGATGTCCGATGACGTCGCGGGCACCGGGACCACGGTGGTTGCCACCGTGCCCCGCGCGGTGCCCGCGCGCGCGTCGAGAATGACGCCGCGCAGCGCGACGCCGTCGTCCGCACGTTCGATCGAGACGGCGATCACGGTGCCGGCGCCACGCGCGAGTGCGAGCGGACGAATCGCATCGACGGCGTCCGGGACCGGCGCGGCGACGAGCGCGAGGTCGGGTGGCTCGATGACGTCGACGTTGCGCAACACCAGTGAATCAGCCGACGCCACACGCCGCGCGAGCGCCGATTGCACCTGCCGACTCACCTGATCGGCGACCGGATCGAGCGCCGCATCACCGCTCATGTTCTGCACGGCGGTCAGCAAGACGCGTTCGGGGATCAGCGAGGCCAGTCGCTGCTGTTGGATGTCGTCCAGTCTGATCGCCACCATGGTTGGAACGGCAGCAATCACGGCAATCACTGCCGCCGCGGCCGCGAAACCGACGAAGCGTCGTGTGCGACGCCCCTCGTCGGCGTTGAGCAAGCGGGCCTGTACCTGTTGCAGTCCGTCACGCAGCAGTGCCGCGCTGGGCAGACGCCGCGACGGATTCTGCGTCATCGCGCGATGCAGCAAGCGATCGAGCGCGGGTGGAATGTCGCGCCGATGGTCGCGTACGCGCGGCGTACGACGGAACTGTCGGCGTTCCGGATCGGTGCGCGAATCGCCTGTGGCGAGCGTATCGGTCCATCGGCGTGCCTCAGGCGTCGGCACATGCAGTGCGTCGCCGAGTTGGCGCTGACCCGGGGCGTGGCCCGTGAGCAGCTCGAACAGCAGACAGCCGAGGCTGTACACATCAGCGCGCCCATCGATGGTCCCGCCGAGTTCCCACTGTTCGGGGCTCATGTAGACCGGCGTCCCCACAATGAACTCACCCGAGATCGGCGGGGTGTCGGCAGCTCGCGCAGCGCAGACGAGTCCGAAGTCGATGACGGTGGCGTGCGCGCCATTCGTCATCACGTTCTCGGGCTTGATGTCGCGATGCACGAGCCCCTGGTTGTGCAACGCGGCCAGGGCGTCGGCCAGATCGATGCCCATGCGCAGCACCTCGTCGACGGGCAAGGGTCCGTGGCTTCGCAAGCGGCGTCGGAGCGAGGTCCCCTCGATCCACGGCATGACGAGGTACGGCAACCCACCATCGGCGAGCGTGCCGGCTTCGAAGAGCGGCACGATGTGCGGGTGCTGGAAGGTGGCCAGCGTCTCGATCTCGCGCGGGAGCGCGTAGGCGGCACCAGCGCGCCGCCGCAGCGGCCGGTCGATGACCTTGATGGCGACGGTGCGACCGAGTCGCCGGTCGCGCGCTCGGTAGACGACGCCAAAGCCGCCGGAGGAGACGGCGTCCTCGAGATCGAAGCCGATGTCGTGCAATGCCTCGCGCACCGGGGTGCCGAGGGCCGTACGGGCGAGCGAGACGTCGTCGGGGCGACTGTCGCTGGCCGAGGAGGTCAGCGAGGTCTGGTCCGCTGGCCGGACGGGGCGCGCCGCGCCGCGATCCAGCCGCGAGGGTTCATCATCGTGCGGAGCCGAATCGAGAGTCGGCATACGGGCGAGGAAGGAGAGCCCGGCAGCGATCGTCGTGATCGCATCCGTCACACCACCGGCATACGTCCGCGTCGTCGCGGCGACACCCCGGAGAACATGAAGTCACATTCGCATACCCGCAAGGGCTCCCGAGGAGCCATCGCCAGCCCCAGATGAGCGGGCGGCGGTCTGTCACAGTTCCGCCCCCCTCGCGCCTCCGGATCACGGGCTGATGGGTGCCACCGGCACGATCTCGTCGCCAGCGACGAGGTAGGGGTCATCGCCCGGTGCCGGTTGCCACGCGCCGCCGCCGGTGAACGCGGTGAAGGCCGGCAGCAGCAGGGAAACTCCTCGGCGCACAAAGCAGGGCAATCGCACGCGCTGCCGCCCGCGGCCCGCGATGGCAAGCGACGGGTGCAGGTGCCCGAAGATCGACGGTAGCGGAGCCATCCCGTCCTCGGGCGGCTCATGCTGCAGCGCGAACGGGGGCAGGGGGTGGGGTGGCGTCACCACGTCGATGTCCAACGCGGCCGGGGGGTCGCCGCCGTGCGCGTCATGATTGCCGCGCACGAGCGTGATCGCGAGCGTCGGGTGGGTCGCGCGCCACGCCGCGAACGGCGCAAGCGCTCGTGGATGCCACGCGAGACGCGAGTGGACCAGATCACCGAGCACGTACAAGTGCGACGCCGCGCTGCGCGCGATCACCGCGTCGAGGCGTGCCAGATCAGCGCGTGTCCCACCCGGTGGCACGGGCACCCCGTGTGCGCGGAGCGTCATCGCCTTGCCGAGGTGCAAGTCGGCAATCAGCAGGGCGCCGTGCGACGGAATGCCGACCGCGCGTTCGGCGTACAGCACAATGGGTGTGTCCGCCAGCGTGATCGCCAGCGCATCGTGCCGAGGCATGTGGAGGTCACGCATGAGCGATGGTTGCCGTGCGGCTCATGGCACGCGGCGGAATCGCGTCTCGCGCGCCGGACTCGTGCGCTTGCCGAGTTGTGTCGTCATGCGTCGGACCCGATCTGCGAGCTTCTCGGTGCTGATCTTCTCCCGGGTGCGATCGATGAGCAGCGGAAATGCCAACGGCGTCGGTCGCTCGACGTCCTGCAGTCGCACGGTCGAAGTGCTCAGGCGCGCCAGCACGCGACCGAGTCGGCTCGCCTCCAGCTGACGCTCCAGGACTTCCCGCTGCGCCTGCCGAACGAGCAGGTTGTCGGGATCGTGTCGGGTGAATACATCGTACAGCAAGCCACTCGACGCCTGCACGTGCTTCATCGATTTCTGCTGACCGGGATAGCCCGTGAAGATGAGGCCGGCAACGCGGGCGATTTCGCGAAACTGACGCCGTGCCAGCTCCGCCGCGTTCAGACTCTGCACGATATCGTGCAGCAGATGCTGCGTGGAGAGCAGCCCCGCGTCCAGCGCTTCCTCGAAGGGCGCACGCTCGGGGGCGAGCAGCTCGAAGCCGTAATCGTTGCACGCGAAGGTGAAGCTGATCGGCCCGAGTTGCGCGAGCCGGTAGGCGAACAGCGCGGACAGCCCTTCGTGCACGAGTCGCCCCTCGAACGGATAGACGAACAGATGATGTCCGTCCTTCGTCTCGCATCGTTCGACGAGCAGCTCGTCCGGTGCCGGGATCGCCGAGCGTTCGGCCTGCAGCGAGAGCACGGGGCGCACTGCCTGCAATTCGGCGGTGTCGAACACGCCTCGGCGCGCGGCATCGAGCGTATCACGCACCGCGGCGGCCAGTTCGGTGGAAAGCGGCATGCGCGCGCCCTGCCACCGGGGAATCGCGTTGGCACGTGACTTGGCCTTGCGCACCCATGCGACCAGATCGCGCACGCGGACGAACTCGAGCGCGCGGCCACTGAACAGGAACACATCGCCCGGGGCAAGTCGCGCGACGAAGCTCTCCTCCACCGTACCAAGCCGACCGCCGGTGAGAAAGCGGACGGCGATGGCGGTGTCACTCACGATGGTGCCGATGTTGAGCACGTGGCGACGCGCAACCTGGGGATTCGCCGCGCGATACACGCCGCTCTCGTCCGCCGCCAGCCGCGCGTACTCCGGATACGCCGCGAGTGCGGCGCCGCCGTGCGTGCAGAAGTCGAGCGCCCAGCCAAGTTCGTCGTCGGTCAGCGCCGCATAGGCGCGCGTCGTGTGCAGCTCGGCCAGCGCACTCGAGCGCGTGAACCCGCCGCCGAGCGCGAGTGTGACCAGGTGTTGCACCAGCAGATCAAGCGGACGATCCACCGGCTCGCGTGATTCGATGGCGTTCGCACGCATGGCATCACGCGCTGCCGACACTTCGACCAGTTCGAGGGCGTGTGTCGGGACGCACACGATCCGTGAGGGGCGGCCCGGTGAGTGACCGGAGCGGCCGGCGCGCTGCAGTAGACGCGCGACGCCCTTCGGGCTGCCGATCTGCAACACGAGATCGACCGGCGAGAAGTCCACGCCAAGGTCGAGCGAGGAGGTCGCCACGACGATGCGGTAGCGTCCGGAGCGCAAGCCGTCCTCCACCGCGCGTCGCTCCTTCACATCGAGCGAGCCATGATGAATGGCCGTGAACTCGAACCACTCGGGGCGCGTCGACACGATCGACTGGAACCACAGTTCGCACTGCGATCGCGTATTCGTGAACACGATCGCGCTCTCGGCGCGCTCCAGGCGGTCGAGCACCTGCGGCAACAGGCGCACGTTGAGGTGGCCCGCCCACGGGAAGCGGTCCATCTCCTCGGGCACCAGAGACTCGACCACGATGTCCTTGGGTACGAGCCCACGCACGAGGCGTCCGGTGCGCGGCCGTCCGTCGGGTGTACGCCCGAGCAGGGTGTCACGGGCCTCCTCGAGATTGCCCAACGTTGCCGAGAGTCCCCAGGTCCGCATGTCCGGCGCGACGGCCCGAAGGCGTGCCAGGGCCAGCTCGGTCTGTGCGCCACGTTTGGTCGACATCAGCTCGTGCCATTCATCCACGATCACGCATCGCAGCGAGGCGAAGAGCGTCGCGTGATCCGGTCGGCAGAGCAGCAGCGACAGCGACTCGGGGGTCGTGACCAGCGCACTCGGCAATCGCTCACGCTGCCGCGCACGCACCGAGGCCTTGGTGTCACCGGTGCGCGATTCGATGGAGAAGGGCACGCCCAGTGCGTCGATCGCGTCGCGCAGGGCGCGTTCCGTGTCCGCCGCGAGCGCGCGCAGCGGCGTGAGCCAGAGGACGCGCAGTGGTTCGGTGCCTCGAGCGCTCGTGGGCGCATCACGCGACACGGCTTCGAGCAACGGACCGAGCCACGCGGCGTACGTCTTGCCCGTCCCGGTGGCCGCGTGGACGAGCCCGGACTCGCCGCGCGCGTAGGCGTCCCAGACCTCCCGCTGAAATGCAAAGGGCGACCAACCGCGCGATGCGAACCAGCGGTCGATCGGAGCGTGCGATGGGAGGGGCGTCGTCATGACGACGTGCGCGAGGCGCGCAACATCGCGCGTACGGTGTCGATGGTGTCGGCATCAGCCACCTGCTTGTCACGACGCCACCGCGCAATGCGTGGAAAGCGAACCGCGAGACCACTCTTGTGGCGTGTGCTTTCCTGAATGCCTTCGAACGCCAGTTCGAACACAAGCTGCGGTTCAACCGTGCGGACGGGGCCGAACTTCTCACGCGTGTGCGCCCGGATGAAGCGATCCACCTCGCGAATCTCGGCGTCGGTCAATCCCGAATACGCCTTGGCAAAGGGAACGAGTCCGTCGCCGTCGCGCAGCGCAAACGTGTAGTCCGTGTACAGACCGGCGCGGCGGCCGTGGCCAGCCTGCGCGTAGACAAGCACGGCGTCCACCGTGAGTGGGGTCACCTTCCACTTCCACCAGTCGCCGCCGCGGCGTCCGACGCCGTACACGCTGTCGCGTCGCTTGAGCATGAGCCCTTCGGCTTCCTGAGCGCGCGCCTCTGCGCGCGCGTCGCGCAGCGCAGACCAGGACGCACTGGTGATCTCCGGCGACAACTGCACCGCGGCGCCCGTGGGCAGCGCCTGCACCAGTGTCGTCAGCCGTGCACGGCGTTCGTGCAACGGACGTGAGCGCAGGTCGACGCCGCCGGACTCCAGGCAATCGTAGGCGATCAGACGCACCGGCACCTCGCTCAGCAGTGCGCGTCCGACCCGCTTGCGATTGAGGCGACGTTGCAGTGCCGTGAACGGCAGCGGTGCGTCGTCGCCCCACGCGAGCAGTTCACCATCGAGCACGGTCCCGTCGGGCAACAGCGCACACGTCGCTTCCACCTCCGGAAAGCGACCGGTGAGCAGCTCTTCGCCACGACTCCAGAGCATCACACGTCCACGCCGACACACGACCTGCGCGCGAATGCCGTCCCACTTCCACTCGGCGAGCCACGCGGTGGATTCGCCGAGCGATTCGAGCGGCTGTTCAAGCGGATGGGCAAGAAAGAACGGATAAGGACGGCTCCAGTCAGCGTCCGTTGTTTCGGCGCGCGTGAGCGCGGTGAACCACGCGGACGTTGGCTCCCACTGCCCCATGAGGCGATGCGCAATGACATCGGTGGGAAGGGCGGCGACCTCGGCGAGGGCCCGGACGACAAGCCCATCGGAGACGCCCACGCGAAATCCGCCGGTGAGCAGCTTGTTGAACACGAAACGTTCGGTGCCGTGCAGCTGCTGCCACGCTTGTCGCAATGCGGCCTGCTGTTGCGGTGCGTCGAGTGTGGCGAGTGGCAGCAGTCGCTGCTCGACCCACGCGGCCAGCGTATCGTCAGATCGGTCGTGTCCGGCGGGAACGAGCAGCGTGATCGTCTCCGCGAGATCGCCCGCCTGCGCGTACGCGTCTTCGAAGAGCCACTCCGGAATCGCGGCGGCTTCGGCGGCCCAACGGCGCAGATCGGGCGCGCGGACCAATCGTTTCGGTCGACGTCCCGTGAGAAACGCGACCGCCCACGCCGCGTCGGCCGCCGGTGCACTGCGGAAGAAGTGCACGAGAGCCGACACCTTGGCGGAGGTGCTGGTGGACGCGTCGATCGCGTCGTAGAGCGCCGCGAACTCCTTCATGGCGCGCTCGAAGATGCATCGGCTGACAGGGTCGTCGTGTCCGGCGTCTCGTCCACGGCACGATCGTCCTGCTCCCCTTCGAAGCGCGTGGGGAGCGCTTCCGCGTCGTAGCCCTGTTCGCGCAGCCATCGCACCACGGGACCGGTGAAGCCGTGCGTCGGCAGCACGCGCTCCGCTCCCGTGGCCGCGATCGCGGTAAGCAGCTGTGGCCAGTCCACGTGATCGGACACGACGAAGCCGCGATCGACGCCGCGACGTCGACGCGCTCCGCGCACTTGCATCCATCCGCTCGCGAACGCCGCTGCCGCGGTGCCGAAGCGACGCGCCCACGGCGTGCCATCGACACCTGGTGGGGCCAGCACGAGCGCGCGCGACCACGTGGGGTCGCGGTGGTCGAGGGTGGCGTAGGTGGTGGGCGGCAGCGCGATGCCCGCGTCGCGATAGCGCGCGGTCATCGTCTCCACCGCACCGTGTGTGAGGATGGGACCGATCTCGGGATCGAGCCCCGCCAGCAGCCGTTGTGCCTTGCCCAGTGCGTAGCCGTAAAGCATCGATGCGCGACCCGCGTCAGCATTGGCCCGCCACCACGAGTTGATCTCGGCGGTGACGACCTCGGGTGCGGGCCAGCGATAGATCGGCAGTCCGAACGTGCACTCGGTGACAAAGGTGTGGCAGCGTACAGGCTCCCACGGCTCGCACGTGGGGTCGGGGTCGATCTTGTAATCACCCGAGACCACCCACACTTCGCCCCGATGTTCGACGCGCACCTGGGCGGAGCCGAGGATGTGCCCCGCCGGATGGAAGGAGAACGTCACACCGTTCACCGTATTCGGCGCACCGTACGGCACGCCACGCGCCCGATCGGCGATGGCGCCAAGTCGTTGTCGGGTAACGCCGAGGCCGGGCTCGGCCACGAGGTACGCGTCGCACCCCCAGCGCAGATGGTCCCCGTGCGCGTGCGTGATGACCGCCCGCTCGACCGGGGCCCAGGGATCGATGTAGCAATCGGCGGGCTCGCACCAGAGCCCACGGTCGGTCACACGAAGCAGCATGCGGAGTGAGCGATTCACGGGACGCCAGCGTTCCGGGGCGGTAAGTTAGCGCGATGGAACCTCGGCATCGGATTGGACGGTGGGGGTGGCGCGGCGCCCTCGCGCTTGGCGCGGCGCTGCTGCTGAACGCACCGGTGGAGGCGCAGCGGCGCTTCACCACGGCGCACCGGTGCAGCGCGTCGCAACAGGCGCGCGGCTGCCTTGTGGTGCTCGGCTCGGGCGTGCCCGTGCCCGATCCGAGCCGTATGGGGCCGGCCTACGCGGTGGTGTACGGTGACCGCACGTTTCTCTTCGATGCGGGCGCAGGCGTGATGCGCCGCGCCGCCGAGGCGGGGCTCGCCATTGACGGCTTCACGCACGTCTTCCTGACGCATCTGCACACCGATCATACTCTCGGCCTGCCCGACGTGATCTTCACGAGTTGGGTGATGGGGCGACGTCGCGCGATGGCGCTGACCGGGCCCCCGGGCACGGCGCGTCTTGTCGAGCATGTGCAGGTGGCGTGGTCGGAAGACATTCGGGTGCGCACCGATGGGCTCGAGCGCGGTCAACCCGGTGGGGAGCGGGTGGTGGTGCACGAGACGGACGGCGGGGTGGTCTACGACAGCGCGGGCGTACGCATTCGGGCCGTACGTGTTCCGCACGGCGAGTGGAAAACGGCCTTCGGCTATGTCATCGAGTTGCCGGAACGACGGATCGTGTTGAGTGGTGACACGCGCGCGAGCGCCGAACTCGAAGCGGCGGCGCGACATGCGGATGTGCTGGTGCACGAGACATATCCGCTGGTGCGCCTCAAACCGGAAGATCGTCCGGGAGGCGACGCATGGCCGGCGTACATGCGGAGCGTGCATACGAGTGACGAGGAGGTGGGGGCGCTCGCCGAGCGGTCCCGCGTGCGGCTGGTGGTGCTGTCGCACGTCGTGTGGATGGGCGGGACCGATGCAGAACTCGAGGCCGGTGTGCGGCGCGGTGGCTACCGCGGCCCCATTCGCGTAGCACGTGATCTGGAGGTGTACTGAGATGCGAGCAACGCTACACTGGTGCGCGGTGACGCTGGTCGTGACCTCGTTGGCGTGCGGTGCGCGCGACACGCGTGTTGCAGCATCGCTCCCCGAACCGGGCGTCGCGCTGGGGCTGGCAGAGCAACGGGCCGCCACAACGCGCGAGCTGCGCTATGACGTGCGCTTCGACATTCCGGAAGAACGGAGTGCCCCGGTGACGGGCGAGGTGACGATACGCTTCGTGCACGTAGCAGCCGCTCCCGAGCGTGACGCGCCGCTGGTCCTCGACTTTCGCGCGCCCGCCGATCATGTGCTCGGCGTGACGCTCGATGGGGACTCGGTCGCGTACACCGTGCCTGAGGATCACATCGTGTTGCCGGTGATCGCCGAGGGCGAGCACGAGGTGCGGGTGCGCTTTCGCAGCACCGAAGCGGCACTCAATCGGCAGGATGACTTCCTGTATGCGCTGTTCGTGCCCGATCGGGCGAGCACGGCGCTGCCGGTGTTCGAGCAGCCGGATCTCAAGGCGCGCTTCACCCTCTCGCTCACGATCCCGGCGGCGTGGCAGGCGCTCGCCAACGGCGCGCTCGTCACGCGCGACAGCAGCGATGGCGCGCGGCACGTCCTGCGCTTTGCCGAAACGGCACCCATCAGTACGTATCTGTTTGCGTTCGCCACGGGTGCACTGCGCACCGAGACGGCGCAGCGCGCGGGTCGCACGTTCACGATGTACCATCGTGAGACCGATGCCGGACGCCTCGCACGCAATCGGGACGCGATCTTCGACCTGCATGCGACGGCCCTTGCGTGGCTCGAGGACTACACGGCGATCGCGTATCCGTTCGGCAAGTTCGATTTCCTCGCCGTGCCGGCGTTCCAGTTCGGTGGCATGGAGCACCCAGGCGCGATCTGGTATCGCGCCGAGTCGCTGTTTCTCGACGAGGCACCCTCGCGCGCGCAGCTGCTCAGCCGCGCGAGTCTCATTGCGCACGAAACCGCGCACATGTGGTTCGGCGATCTCGTGACGATGCGCTGGTTCAACGACGTGTGGATGAAGGAGGTCTTTGCGAACTTCATGGCGGCGAAGATCGCCGGCCCGTCGTTTCCGGATCTCAACCTGCCACTACGCTTCTTCCAGGCGCATCACCCCACCGCGTACGGAGTGGATCGCACGGCCGGTGCCAACCCGATTCGCCAACCGCTCGAGAATCTGCGCGAGGCGGGCTCGCTGTACGGCGCCATCATCTACCAGAAGGCGCCAATCGTGATGCAGCAGCTCGAGGCGCTGGTGGGCGAGACGGCGCTGCGCGACGGTTTGCGCACGTACCTCGATCGCCATCGCTTTGGCAACGCCACCTGGCCGGATCTCATCGCGATCCTCGATGACGCCACGCCCCTTGATCTCACCGAGTGGAGCCGCGCATGGGTTGACGAACCGGGGCGTCCGCGCATCACCGTGCGCTGGGTCGACTCGGGGCTGGTGGTGACGCAAATCGATGATCGCGCGGGTCGCAATCTGCGCTGGACGCAGCCCATCGTGATTGCCCTCGGCTTCGGCGACACGGTCGCACTCGAGCGCATCGCGCTGCGGGAAGGCTCGGCGTTCGCTCGCATTGCGAGTGGCGCGCCGGATTTCGTGCTGCCGGGCGCCGATGGCATTGGCTACGGACGCTTCGTGCTCGATGCGGCAAGTCGCGAGGCCCTGCGCTCGCGTGTGCACACCCTGGCGGACCCGGTGCACCGTGCGGTGGCGTGGCAGAGTTTGTATGAAGAAGTGCTTGATGATTCGTTGTCGGGAGCGCAGCTGCTTGACGCCGCCTTGCGCGGCCTCGAACTGGAGCGGGACGAGCTGATCGTATCGCAACTGCTCGGGCTCGTGCGCAACGTCTTCTGGCGTCACGTGAGCGACAGTGCGCAACGCGCCGTGGCGCCGCGTGTGGAGGCAACGCTCTGGCGTGAACTGGATCGGGCGTCTGCGCCGAGTCGCAAGGGGAGCTTTTTCGCGGCGCTTGTCGGGGTGACGCGCACGGAGGAGGGCATCGCGCGTCTCGAGCGCATCTGGCGCGGCGCGGAGCGGCCCCGCGGTCTGCCGATCGCCGAGCCACAGCTCGTCGCACTCGCCGAAGCGCTGGCGCTTCGCGGTGTGCCCAATGCGGACTCGCTGCTCGATGCGCAGGAAGCCCGGATCACCAATCCGGATCGTCTCGCGCGCTTCCGATTCGTGCGGCCGGCGCTGAGTGCGGATGCGCGCGTGCGTGATTCACTGTTCCGGTCGTTCGCCGATGTGGCGCAACGCCGACGGGAGTCGTGGGTCCTCGATGCCATGGCGCTGCTGCATCACCCGCTGCGTGCGCAGTCCTCGCTGCCGCTCGTCCGTCCCGCGCTCGATCTCACGCTCGAGATCCAGCGCACCGGTGACATCTTCTTCCCGCTGCGCTGGCTGAACGCGACGCTCGACGGGCACCGTTCATCGGCGGCGGCCGATACCGTCCGCGCGTATCTCGACGCCAATCCCGAGCTGCCACCTCGACTGCGCGGCAAGGTGCTGCAGGCCGCCGACGACCTCTTCCGCGTGAGCGGTCGCCGGCCGAATTCGTGACGATGGACGCGCTGCTCAGGGCGTGATGATGGTCACGCCCGGGTGTGGCGCCGTGTGCAACGACGCGAGGGCGTCGGGTGCGGCGTCGAGCGGGATCTCCCGCGTGACGAGCCGCGCCGGATCGAGCCGCCCCTCGCGCACCATGCCAAGCAATCGAGGATACGCGTGCGCGGCGAGCCCATGGCTGCCGACGACTTCGAGTTCACGTGCGATTACGAGATGCAGCGGGAACGGGGGATTCGCATCCGCACCGGCCATGAGGCCGACCTGCACGAGGCGTCCATTCTTGCGCAGCGACTCGAGCGCACCGCGTGACGTCGCAGCAGACCCGAGGGCGTCGAGTGCCACATCGACACCGCCGCGGGTGAACTCGCGAATGTGATCGCGGACCGCGCGTGCGCGCGCAATCGTTGGAGCGCCCGTCGTGTCATCGCGCGCGTCGAGGCACAGTTCCGCACCCGCGGCTTCGGCGAGGGCGAGCGCCGCGGGTGACACATCCACCGCGATGGCGTGCGCGCCAACCGCCCGTGCGATCATGATGGCCGACAGCCCGACGCCACCGCATCCGAACACCGCCACGCGATCACCCTCGCGTACCCGGCCCTGATCGAGTACGGCACGAAACGACGTGGCGAATCGGCAGCCGAGGCTGGCGGCCGTGCTGAAGGACATCTCGTCCGGCAGGCGCACGAGGTTGAGGTCGGCGTGATGCAACGCGACGTACTCCGCGTAGGACCCCCAGTGCGTGAAGCCCGGCTGCGTCTGGTGATCACACACCTGCCCGTCACCCCGTGCGCAGGGTGGGCATGCGCCACAGGCACACACGAAGGGCACGGTCACACGATCCCCTTCGCGCCAGCGCGTCACGTCGCGTCCAACCGCCGCGACGGTCCCGGCCAGTTCGTGTCCCGGTACGTGCGGGAACGCGCGAATGTCGGGGTCGTGGCCCTGCCAGCCGTGCCAATCGCTGCGACAGAGGCCGGTCGCGTGGACGCGCACCACGACGCCGTGTGACGGTGGCGATGGATCGGGGAGCGTGGCGACCCGCAAAGGGCCGGCGAAGGCATCGAAGCAGACGGCGCGCATGATACCTTTCAAGCTATCGGACGCACCGCGTCTCCGACACGCCTCGGCCTCTGCACGGGACCTCGCATGACCACGCCGCTTGATGACCTGCTCGCGCTGCTCGATCTCGAACCGCTCGAGGTCAACATCTACCGTGGTCGCAATCGTGACCTGGGGACAGGTCGCGTGTTCGGTGGACAGGTGTTCGCGCAGGCGCTCGTGGCTGCGCGGCGGACGGTGGAAGAGGCGCGTGAAGCCCACTCGGTGCGCGGTGACTTCATTCTGCCGGGTGATCTGGCGGCTCCCATCGTGTACTTCGTGGATCGCCTGCGAGACGGTGCGAGCTTCGCCACACGTCGCGTCACCGCCATCCAGCATGGCCGTGCCATCTTCAACCTGTCGGCGAGCTTTCACAAGCAGGAAGATGGGCTCACGCATCAGTCCGACATGCCGACCGACGTGCCGGCGCCCGAGTCCATTCCGAGTGAGTTGTCGCTCATTCGCGCGATCGCCGATCGCATTCCGGAGCGGTATCGCGCCACGTGGACGCAGGATCGCCCAATCGACATTCGGCCCGTTGCCCCGATCGATCCCTTCCGCCCCGATCGGCGAGCGCCGCAGCGCATGTTGTGGTTGCGCGCCGAGGGGCGCATGCCCGATGAGCCGCTGCTGCACCAGGCGGTGCTCGCGTATACGTCCGACTACAGTCTGCTCACCACAGCGCTGCTCCCGCACGGCGTGTCGTTCCGCGCGCCCGAGCTGCAGCTCGCCTCGCTCGATCATTCGCTGTGGTTGCATCGCCCCTTCCGCGTGGACGAGTGGATGCTCTACGTGATGGACAGCCCCACCGCGCACGGCGCGCGCGGCTTCACACGCGGCGCGATCTACGCGCAGGACGGGACGCTGGTCGCCTCGGTGGCGCAGGAGGGACTGCTGCGCCTGCGGCCGACCACCGACTCGCCCCCGTGAGTCGGACGCGTCGATGACCACGCGTCTCGTGCTCGTGGGGCTCGGGCACGCGCACCTGTTCGTCCTCGAGGCTGCCGCGCGCGGTCGATTGAACGGAGTCGATCTCACGGTCGTGACCGGCGATGCGGCGCACGTCTACTCGGGTATGGTGCCAGGCTGGATTCGCGACCGTTACACGCGAAATGACCTGTCGCTCGATGTGCCCGCGTTGTGCGCGTGGGCAGGTGCGCGACACGTCGCACAGCACGCCGTCGGTCTGGACGAGGCCGCGCGCCAGGTGCGGCTCGCGAACGGCGAATCGTGCGCGTTCGAATGGTGCTCGGTCGCCGTGGGTTCGCGACCGGCGGGTCTGCAGCAGGTGCCGGGCGCCGCGCAACACGCACTCCCGCTCAAGCCGTTGGCGAATGTGGCGCAACTACGTGATCGCCTCGACGCGCTCGCGGCGCGCGGCTCGGGGTCGGTCACGGTGGTTGGTGGTGGGCTCGCGGGACTGGAAGTGGCATTCGCCATGCGGACGCGCCTTGACGCTCGGCTCGGTTCCGCTCGCTCGCGTGACGTTTCAGTGGCGATCCTCACCCGTGACACCACCTTGCTGCCGGACCGGCCGGCGCTTGCCGCGCGTGTACAGCGTGCGCTCGTGCGGCGCGGCATCACCTGTCGGGTGGACGTCATGATCGATGCGGTGCACGCGGATCACCTGCAGCTCGGACGCGCCGCGGACGTATCGAGTGATCTGACCGTGTGGGCGACGGGCGCGGAACCACCGGCGTGGCTGCGCGAGTCGGGACTACCGACCGACGCGCGTGGCTTTCTGCTGGTGGACGAACACCTGCGCACCGGTGCGACGCACGTCTTCGCGGCGGGCGACTGCGCCACACCGCGTGTCCGCCCCGACACCGCGAAGGCGGGTGTCTACGCGGTGCGCATGGGACCGGTGCTCGCGCGCACGCTGGCTGCCACGGTTGCCGGGCGCCGGCTCCCGGCACCGTACACGCCGCAGCGCCACTTCCTCACCCTGATCGACACCGGCGATGGACGTGCGATCGCACACCGCGCGGGTTGGACCGCCGAAGGGCGTTGGGTGATGACGTGGAAGGATCACCTCGATCGCCGCTTCGTGCGCCGCTTTCAGTCGCGTTGAAGGCGCTCCGGTCGCTCGTCGGCCTGACGGCGCGTCGCGATGAAGAGTGCCCCGTCGCGCGCACGCGGACCGTACGCGATGGTCGCCTGACTCGGGGTGAGGAGTGCGATGAAGTACACGTCATTCGCGGACACGAACGCGTTCGCGCCAAGCACCTGTCCATCGACGACCAGGCTGAGGCACCGTCCGGTTCGCACGTAGTAGTAACACCCTTGTCCGCCCTCCGGCGGTCGCACGCTCGCCAACGGCAGACGTCGCAGCAGGTCACCCATCGACTGCACGCTCGCCCGCTCCTTCTCGATGCGCGCGGGGTCGATCACGCGCCACCCGCCCTGTCGCGCCTCGCGCAACATGTTCTGGTTGTACGTCCAGCGCACCGGACGATCACCCACGATGCGCACGGACGCGAGTGTCACGCCAACCACGGGCGCACCGATCTGCAGGTCGATCGTGTCACGATCGATGGGCAATCGCACGAGCTCCGATTCCGTCGGTTCGGCGCCGACCTTGCGAATCACGAGGCGCACCGCGCGCGCGTTGCGGGCGTCGAGCAGGAAGCGACCGGCAGCGTTGGTGCGTGCCTCGCCGAGTGTGACGCGTGATGAATCGGTGAGGGTGATCACGGCATCGGCCAGTGGCGCGTCGCTGCCCGCCTGTACGAGGGTGCCGCGCACCACCTGTGCCGCAAGCGGCGCTCCGAGTGGCGCGAACAGGAGCGCCGCGATCGCGTACCACATGCGTCGCACCCGTGCGTCCGTGTGCACCGATCGTACGACGTGCGCGCGCACGCGGGTCAGCCGGCGGCAGAGAGCGTGTACGACTCGGCGAATGCGGGGGCCATGAGTCCGGCGAGCGAACGGCCGTGCGGGTCCTGATGCGCGCGGATCGCGTTCACCATCTCGAGCGCCGACTGCGTTGGCGGTGGCAACTCGATGGTGCTGTGCCCGAGCGGTGTGACACGTTCTCCCCACCGCACGAGCAGGGAACACCACGTGAGTCCACCACCGAACGCGGGCATGAGCAGGGTCGCGCCAGGGCGAACACGCCCTTCCTCCAGCGCTTCGACGAGCGCCACCGGCACGGTGGCCGCACTCATGTTCCCGTACTTCTGCACGGTCACCATCACCTTCTCCATCGGCACGCCGGCGTACTTCGCGACCGATTCGATGATGCGCAGGTTCGCCTGATGCGGCACGACGAGATCGATGTCATCGGGCGCGATGCCACGCTCGGCCATCACCCGACGCGACGCTTCGGCCATCGCGTGCACAGCACGCTTGAAGATGGCCTGCCCATCGAAGTCCCACAGCGTGTCACCGAACGAAATCTCGCGATTGGCGTAGGTGCAGCCGAAGCCCCGCACCCGCAGCGTCTGTCGTCCCTCGGCGTCGCAACCGAGTGAGCTCGCGAGTACTCCCTGCTCGGTATCGGACGCCTGCAGCACTACCGCCGCGGCGCCATCACCGAACAGCACGGCCACGTTGCGGTTGCTCCAGTCCATGTACCGACTGATGAGCTCCACCCCGATCACGATGGCGTTGCGTACCACGCCGGTGCGGATCATCGCGGTGGCGGTCGTGAGGCCGTAGCAGAAGCTCGTGCACGCCGTGTTGAGGTCGATGCTCGCGGCCTTCGTGGCACCGAGCGCGATCTGCACCCCGGAGGCCGAGTTGGGCACGAGCTCGTCGTTCGACACCCCGCCGTAGATGATGAGATCCACATCGGCCGCATCGAGCCCCGCGCAGGCCAGCGCGCGTGACGCGGCCACGGTGGAGAGTTCGATCGCGCTCACGTGCGAGATGCGACGCTCGCGCATGCCGGTGCGTGTACTGATCCACTCGTCCGACGTCTCGAGGAAGGTGGACAGGTCGTCGTTGCTGAGCACGGCGGGCGGCATGCACTTGCCCCAACCGGTGATGGCGGCGTAGGTCATGGCGGGCGGACAGGCGGGAGGATTCCGGGCGAACGCTGCCGGAAACTGGGCGCCGGACCAGCGGGGCGGGAGGGGCGTCCCGCCCGCCCCGACCGTTTAGCGCAGGGACCGTCGCGTGGGCAAAACCACCCAGTAGTCGAAGTCGAGGACAACCGACGGATCGTAGCCGCCGCTTTCGAGCTGGTCCGGGAAGTCGCGGGCCGCCCGATCCTTCACCGCCACGGTGCGGACCCGCAGCGCGCCCAGATCGGTCCGATCGGGCAGCGGCTCGTGCGCCAGCACTTCCGACCACGCGTAGATCGTGTCGCCCGCGAAGCTCGGGTTGACGTGACGTCCACCGTTGATGCCGACGATCGCAAACGCGTTGCCGAGCCCATTGAACGACAACGCCCGCGCGAGCGAAATGAGGTGCCCGCCGTACACGATGCGGCGACCGAAGCGACCGTCGCGTTCCACGTGCTGGTTGAAGTGCACGCGCGCTGTGTTCTGGTAGAGACGCGCGGCCATCATGTGTTCCGCTTCCTCGATCGTCATGCCGTCCACGTGATCGATGCGCTCACCCACGGTGTAGTCTTCCCAGGCGAACGGGCTGCCCGCGAGCGCGGTGTCGTACGTGCCGGGCGCGATGTGGAACGGGACATGCAACGAGGATGGTGTCACGCCACTTGGCAGCTCAGGCACCACGGGGGACGGTGGTACCGACGACGCATCGCGCTTCCGCACCATGGCCCAGCGCGTGTACTCGAGGACGAGTTCGTCGTGCTGATTGACGCCGCGGGATCGCACGTATACCACGCCCGTCGTCCCATCACGATTGGCCTTGGTGCCGAGCACGGTGCTCGTCGTGCGGATCGTGTCACCTGGGTACACCGGTACACCGAATCGACCATCGGCGTAGCCGAGATTGGCGATCGCATTCAGCGAAACATCGGGTACGGTCTTGCCGAACACGACGTGAAACACGAGCACGCTGTCGAGTGGCGCCGCGCGCAGGCCGACCGACTCGGCGAACGGCGCGGACGACACCGGGGCAAACCGACCGCCGAACAGCGCGGTGTAGAGCGCGACGTCGCCGTCGGTCACGGTGCGCGGCGTTGCGTGAACGAGCGTCTCGCCCACCACAAAATCCTCGAAGAATCGGCCAGCGTTCGTCTTGGTGCTCATGGTGCGCGACTCACGCGAACTCGTAGGCGGTGGCCAGCTCGGGATCCTTCTGCGCCACAAGCCGGGCGAGATCGACGATGACCTTCGCCTGCTTCCACGTGGCGTCGTCCTGCATCTTGCCGTCGATCATCGCCACACCGCTGCCGTCCGGCATCGCGTCGAGAATACGCTTGGCGAACAGCACTTCCTTCACGTCGGGGCTGAACACGCGCCGCGCAATGGCGATCTGGTTGGGTGCGAGCGACCAGGCGCCCGTGCACCCCATCACGAACGCATTGCGGAACTGTGCTTCGCAGCCGGCCTCGTCACGGATGTCGCCGAACGGGCCATAGAACGCTCGAATGCCGTGCGACACGCAGGCATCCACCATGCGCGCCACGGTGTAGTGCCACAGATCCTGCTGCACGAACGCGCGCGTCGCGCCGTCCTCGGCCGGGTCGGAGAGGACGCCGTAGAACGGATGCCCGCCGCCGACGCGCGTGGTCTTCATGCCACGCGAGGCCGCGAGGTCGGCCGGCCCGAGCGAGAGACCGTGCATGCGCGGGCTCGCGCCGGCGATCTGTTCGACGTTCTTCACGCCCTCCGCGGTTTCCAGCAGCGCGTGAATCAGGATGGGGCGCGTGATGCCGTGGCGGGCCTCCAGCAGCGCGAGGTACTGGTCCACGAAGTGAATGTCCCACGGCCCTTCGACCTTCGGGATCATCACCACGTCCACCCGATTGCCGGCGCGCGCGACGATCTCCGACAAGTCATCGAGGATCCACGGCGAGTTCAGGCAGTTCACGCGCACCCACAGCTGCGTGCCACCGAAGTCATGCGCGTTGGCCACCGCAATGAATCCTTCGCGCGCCGCGCCCTTGTCTTCCACCGGAATCGCGTCTTCGAGGTTGCCGCACAGGACGTCCACCTGCGCGAGCATCTCCGGCACACGAGCACGGATCTTCTCCACGTGCGGCGGGAAGAAATGGATCATGCGCTCCGGACGCACCGGCAGCGTGCGAAACGGCAGGGGTGCGCCAATCGCGAGCGGCTTGTAGAAGTTGACGGGAAGCTTCACGAGAGACTCGGGGTGGAGGAGAGTCAGGCAGCAGGGCCAGCCACGATGCCGGCGTCGTGTAACGCGCCGAGTTCGGCCTCGCTGAGGCCGGCGATCGACAACAGGACTTCGTCGGTGTGCTCACCGAGCGTTGGGGCGGGCGCGACCGCGCTCCGCGCCATCTCGGCGAAATGCAGCGGGATGCCAGCCGCGAGGTACGGCGCCCCGGAGGCGGCCGTGACCTCGCCGAAGATCGGATTGGCGAGGCTCGCGTCGGCGTCGTGCGCGAGCAGTTCGCGCACCGTACGATACGGACCCCACGCGACACGGTGCCGCGTGAGCGTGTCGCGCACCTCCGCAATCGTTCTCGCCGCAAACCATGGCGCGAGGACGTCGCTGATGTGTTCGCGCGCAGTGAAGCGCGCGCCTTCGTCCTGCAGGTCGAGGCGGAGCTGCGTGGCGAGCGCCGCCATCACATCGGCACTGTCCGTGGCGGCGACGAGTGCCTTCCACTGCGCGTCAGTCAGCCCCACCACCATGACGCGCGCGCCATCGGCCGTCATGAAGTCGCGGCCGAAGGCGCCGAACAGGTAGTTCCCGTACCGCGGGCGATCGGCGTCGTGCAACGCGGCTTCTCCGAGGAAGCCGAGGTGCGACAGCATGGCCAGCCCGACGTCCTTGAGCGCGAGTTGCACCAGCTGTCCACGTCCCGTTCGCGAGCGATGCCGCTCGGCCGCGAGCAGACCGATCGCGAGCTGATGCCCCGCGATCAGATCCCACGCCGGCAACACATGATTCACCGGTGTGTCATCGTGCGCCGGGCCGGTGAGCGATGGCACGCCAATGGCCGGGTTGACGGTGTAGTCGACTTCACTACCGCCATCGCGCCGACCGGTGAGCACGAGCATGATCAGGTCGTCGCGGTGCGCGCGGAGCGCCTCGTACGAGAGCCAGCCACGCGCCGGAAAGTTGGTGGAGAAGATGCCGGCGTCCGGTCCCGGTGCGGTGATCACGCGCGTGAGGACTTCCTGTCCACGCGGTGATCGCAGATCGATCGCGACGGACCGTTTGCCGCGATTGAGGCCGCTCCAGAAGAGACTCTCGCGGCCGTCCGGTGCGAGCGGCCAGCGCCGCGCGTCGAGGCCGCCGCCAATCTGATCGAAGCGAATGACATCGGCACCAAGCTGCGCGAGCGTGAGACCACCGAGCGGTGCCGCCACAAACGCGCTGCCTTCCACCACACGCAGCCCGGAGAGCAATCCGTCGTGCACGCTCAGATCACCCGGCGGGCGCGCAGATCGGCGATCGCCGCCTCATCGAGGCCGAGCACCTCGTGCAGCACCTCGTCGGTGTGCTGCCCGAGCGTGGGGCCGAGCGACCGGATGCTGCCGGGTGTCTCGGAGAGACGCGGGACCACCGACGGGACCACCATGGCTTCGCCCGTGAGGGGATCGTCGATGGCCACGAGGTTGCGTCGCGCGTGAAACTGCCGGTCGCCGAAGATGTCGGCGATGTTGTTGAGCGGGCCGGCTGGCGTGTCGGTCGCGTAGCAGCGCGTAAGCACCTCTTCGCGCGTGAGCGACCCGCACCAGTCACGCACGATCTCGTTCACGGCGTGCGCGTGCGCGAGGCGAACCTTCTGTTCGCCATAGGTGCTTGATGACGCCAGCTCCGGTCGCCCCATCGCCTGTGTCAGTCGCGCGAACAGCTTGTCGGTGGCGCAGGAAATGGCGACCCACTTGCCGTCCTTCGTGGCGAAGTGGCCGTGCGGGCAGGCGAAGTCGTTGTGGCTGGAGCCCATGCGCTCACGCACGGTGCCGTTGAGACTGTAGGCGGGCGCGAGTTCGTCGGTGCACCGGAACACCGATTCGTAGAGCGCGGCATCCACGTACTGCCCTTCACCCGTGCGGTCACGATGCCGCAGCGCCATGAGCACACCGAGGCAACCGTACAGCCCCGTCATGTAGTCGCCGAGCGTTGTGGAGCCGGGCGTGACGGGCGTGCCCTTGGGCATCCCGGCGAGATACGCAATGCCGCCCACCGCGTGCGCGACGCGCGCGAACCCCGGACGATCCTTGTACGGGCCCGTCTGTCCGTAGCCCGTGACGCGGAGCATGATGAGTCGCGGATTGATCGCGCGCAGCACGTCCCAGCCGAGGCCCCACTTCTCGAGCGTGCCCGTGCGGAAGTTCTCGCACAGCACATCTGTCTCGGCGATGAGCGCCTTGAAGAGGCGCATACCGTCGGGGTGGCGCAGGTCGAGCGTGACGCTGCGCTTGTTGCGCGCCTCGCTCACCCACGTGAGTGTGTCGCCGCGTTGCGACGGTGTGCCGAAGCGACGCAATCCGTCGCCGCCAACGGGATGCTCGACCTTGAGGACGTCGGCACCGAACTCGCCCAGCAATGTGGCGCAGAATGGCGCGGCGATGATCGTCGCGACATCGACCACGCGAATGCCGGCCAGCGGCAGCGGCGTCGCGGCGTGCACCGGTGGCGAACCCGGCTGCGCCTGATCGCCCGTCATGTGAGAGGCCGTTGTGGTCATCAGATGATCCGCTGTTGACGCAGTCGTTCGATTTCCGACGTGGCAAGGCCGAGCAACTCGCGCAACACGTCGTCGGTGGCGTTGCCGAGTGTGGGGCCGAGATTCGTGATGCGTCCCGGTGTCTGCGACAATCGTGGAATCACGCCCGGAATCACCACGTCCGGCACGCCCGCTTCAGACATGCGCGCGAGGTTCTCGCGGGCCGCGAACTGTTCGTCCTCGAAAATGTCGGCAATGCTGTTGACCTTGCCGACAGGCACCTCCTCCTCGAGGCACCGGGCCAGCACTTCGTCACGCGACAGCGATCCGACCCATTCGATGACGATGGCGTTCACTCGATCGCGATCAGCCAATCGCTTGCGCTGGTCGCCGTACAGGTTGCTCGACGACAGATGCGGTTGCCCCATCGCGACCGAGAGCCGCTCGAACATCTTGTCGGTGGTGCAGGCGATGGCGATCCACTTGTCGTCGGCGGTGCGGAAATGTCCGTGCGGTACCGCCACAAAGCTGCCAGACCCTTCGCGTTCGCGGATCTTGCCACTCTGTCCATAGGCGGTGGCGATCTCCTCGAGCACGCGGAACACGGATTCATAAATGCCGACGTCGATCATCTGACCGCGTCCGGTCGCCTCCTGATGGCGCAGGGCGATCAGCACACCGATCGCGCCGAAGAGACTCGCGATGTAGTCACCCAGTGGCACCGTGCCCGGCAGCACGGGGGTCTCGCCTGGAAAGCCGGCGAGATAGTTGAGCCCCCCGAACGCCTGCGCGATGTGCGCAAACCCCGAGCGCCGACGGTACGGCCCCGTCTGCCCGTACCCCGACACGCGCAGCATCACGAGCGCCGGATTGGCCGCGTGCACCTGATCCCAGCCGAGGCCCCACTCCTCCATGGTGCCGGGGCGAAAGTTCTCCACGAGCACGTGCGACTTGCGGCACAACGCGAGAAAGAGCGAAACCCCTTCGGGCTGTCGCAGGTCGAGCGTGACCGACTTGCGATTGCGTCCCTCACTCAGCCACTTGAGCGAGGCGTCGGACCGCGGCGACGGCGTCCCGAAGCGACGCATCGGATCGCCGGCGATGGGATGCTCGATCTTGAGCACTTCCGCGCCGAATTCGCCGAGAATGGAGGCGGCATACGGGCCGGCGAGAAAGTTGCCGACATCGAGCACGCGCACGCCGGCCAGCGGGAGCGCGGCGGTTGGCTGGCCGGTGTGGCCGGCATCGCTATCTTGGGGCGACACGATGATGGTCCTCTCCTCCGCCAGGGTCGATCATGGAACCTGCAGCTCCCGACATCAGCGAGTGGGTCGGACGCACCGAGACCGTGCACGACACGCTTGCCCCAGCGCAGGCGCTCGCCGTGGCGGCCATGTTCGACGACCCCAATCTAACGGCTCAGGTCGGCGATGCGATCCCGGCGCTCTGGCAGTGGTTCTATTTCCTGCCTCGCGCACCGCAGTCGCGCCTCGGTGAAGATGGCCATCCGGAGAAGGGCGGCTTCATGCCACCCATCAGCCTCCCCCGTCGCATGTTCGCTGGCGCGCGTGTGCGGATCCACCGACCGCTCTCCATCGGACGACCGGCCGCGCGGCACGCCGTGATCCACGACGTGAGTCGCAAGGAAGGACGCTCCGGCTCGCTCGCGTTCGTGACCGTGCACTATCGCTTCGAGCAGGATGGCGTGCTCTGCATCGAGGAGGAGCAGGACATCGTATATCGCGAACCGGGGGCGCCCGTGCCCACGCCAACCGTGCAGCCGTGGCCTGACGCGCCGCCGCGGGCCGTGACGCAGGTGATGCACGTCGACACGCGACTGCTGTTCCGCTTTTCGGCGCTCACCTTCAATGCGCACCGTATTCACTACGACCGCGAGTACGCGCGCACGGCCGAAGGGTATCCGGGGCTCGTCGTGCACGGACCGCTCACCGCGCACCTGCTGCTGCGACTCGCCGAGCGTCAGGAACACGATCGTGCGCGTGATGCGGGGCGCGCTGCCCGCGCCGTACGGACCTTCTCGTTTCGCGGGGTGGCGCCGTTGTTCGACATCGCGCCCTTTCGACTGCAGAGCGTCCGCGACGGCGATCAGGCGCAGCTGGTCGCCATCGGACCCGATGGCAACCCGGCGCTCACGGCCGATGTCTCGTTCGGCGAGAGCTGACGCGCGGAAGGTTGCGTCGCGACCGTGAACCTTGGCGCTCGTTCACACGTTACGCCTGCATGACCCAACACGACACCACGATGGATTCTTCCGCGCGTTCCGCGTTCGACTTCGACGCCACCACGATTGACGGCGCCGCGCGCTCCTTGCGCGACTACGCTGGTCAGGTGCTCCTCATCGTCAACGTGGCCAGCCAGTGCGGCCTGACGCCGCAGTACGCAGGGCTGGAGCAGCTCTGGCGCACTTACCGCGAGCGCGGCTTCACCGTGCTCGGATTCCCCTGCAATCAGTTCGGCGCGCAGGAGCCGGGCACCGAAGCGCAGATCGCCACCTTCTGCGAAACGCGATTCGACGTGACCTTCCCGCTCTTTGCCAAGATCGATGTGAATGGCGACGGCGCGCACCCGCTCTGGAAGTGGATGCGTCAGGAAGAGCCGGGATTGCTGGGCAGTGAAGCCATCAAGTGGAACTTCACCAAGTTTCTCATCGGCCGTGACGGCCGCGTGCTGCAGCGCTTCGCGCCGACCAGCACGCCCGAGTCCCTTGTCTCCGCCATCGAGGCGGCCCTCGCGCAGCCCGCCTGAACGCAACGCGGGCCACCACGCGATCGTGGTGGCCCGCGTCACCGCGCGATCTCCGCGCGGTCAGCCCCCGCAGCGCGCCGCGGGATCTTGCTGGTCGCGCGGCAACACGGCCAGACGCTGCGGCCGATTCGCGATGGTCGAGGCGATGTCGTGCACGAAGCGTGCGACGCGTGCGCTCAGATCGTAGTTGATGTACTGCGGCTCGTCCGTCGGCATGTGGTAGTCGCGCGAGTACCCGAGCGAGAAGTACGTCGTGGGAATGCCCTTGCGGATGTAGCTGACCTGATCGCTGCGGCAGAATCGGTTGAGCCGATTCGTGCGGTCCCACGAATAGTCGATGACCATGGGTTCATCGCGCACCGCGTTCAGCGAATCGATCATGTCGCCGAACTCGACCGACACACGCCGCGAGCCGAGCATCTGCACCGAGTGCGGTCCACCGAACTTCACGTCGGTCACGCGGCCCTTGCCGAGCATGTCCATGTTGTGCGCGGCCACGACGGAGTCGAGCGGCACCGTGGGATGCTCCGTCCACCACGCCGAGCCGAGCAGCCCCTTCTCTTCGGCCGCGTGCGCGTGAAAGAGGATGGAACGTGCCGGCCGCGGACCCGTGGCAAAGCGTTCGGCGATCTCGAGCAGCACCATGCTGCCGCTGCCGTCATCATCGGCGCCGTTGTTCACCGTGTCGAGGCGCGGCGGTCGAACGGCGCGTGCCTTGGCGATGAGCCCGTTGATCTCGCCCCACTGCTGCGGCGTCACGGCATCGATCGACACGCGATCGTTCGCGCCTTGCGGACGCATCACCGTGTTGAACGCGCGGAGTGAATCGTGGTCTGGCGCCGCCCCGCGCACCATGCCCACGTGGTCGCTGTGCGCACCGAGCAGCACGTATTGCCCCTTCCGCGCCGGATCGGCCCCCGGCAGGATGGCGAGGACGTTGCGCACCGGATGCTCGAGCGCCGTGTACGTGTACGTCCACGCACCGCTCAGCGGCTGCCCTGTGGCGCCGGCGGCGAGTCCGCTCGCGGCCTGCCCGAAGAGTCGCGACAGCGCGCCCGATGTGATGAGCGCGCCGCCCATGGTGCCCGCGACATTCACCTTCATGCCGACGCGCTCCGTGAACGCCGTGCTCGGCAGGTTGTCCGAGACAAAGAGCAGGACGGCGGCGCCGGCGGCGCGAGCCGCCGCGATCGCGGCCGGTGGCTGCCCCCCAGCAGGTGCGCCCACGAACACCACGGCGCGTCCCTTCATCTGCTCGGCCGAGAGCGCGGCCTGCGCCACCGGGCCGGCGAACACCGGTACGACGCCGTCGAACGTCACCGCACCCGACACGCCCAGCGCCGCATTCGGAGGCAGCGGCGCGAAGTCGGTGCCCGCGACCAGACGCGCCCGTCCGGCGCGCAACGTGGTGCGGTTCGCGACATACGCGGAGCGCCCGTAGTCGAGCACCTGGAAGTATGTGCCGTTCTCGCCGGCCGGGATCAGGCCGAGCCGCTTGAACTCGGCCGCGATGTAGTCGGTGCCCTTGATGTTGCCGAGCGTACCCGCCTCGCGCCCCATCATGGAATCGTCGGCGAACTGGTAGAGGCGTGTGCGCAGATCGTTGGCCGTGATGGCCGCTTCGGTGGGGCGCGGTGCCCAGGTGCGCGGGCCTTCGTCGGGCCAGACGGTCTGGGCGACGAGGGGCGACGAGGCGGGCAGCAGGAGCGCGGTCAGAGCCGCGAGGACGACGGGAGATCGCATCGGGGGCGGGGCAGGAGTGGGGTGACCACAGAAATGTCGCCCACGCGGTATGTTGGCGCCATGCAACGCACCCCTCTCTCCTCTGTGACGCGTCCCTCGGCACGACTCGCGATCGCCCTCGTGGCGGTTGTACGCGCCAGCCGCATGCAGGCGATACAGGCGCGGCGAGCCTGATCCGCTCAATGCCAGGAGACCCAGCCTGACCTGCTGACGGGTGACGTGAGGCGCGACGCGACAAGCATCCGGACTCTCGTGCGGTCGTCGATCGCTCTCAATCGTGACGCACAGCCCGACCGAACCCGTGGTTGGCGCCGCCTGACATCCGCATAATCGCAGCCGATGCATCCTGAGCGCGTTCTCCACCGGTTGCCGCTGGTGTTCGGCGTCTGGAAGAACCTGAGACCCGCATGGAGACGCGGATTGGCGCCATAGGTGAAAGGCTCTCGTCGATGAGGCAACACCCTCGGGCCATTGGTGATGACGGGTGTCCCCGCGAAGAATCACGAGTATCTGCTCCGGCGGAAGGACTTCGCCGACAAGCACGATCATGAAAAACTTAACGACCGCGAGCAGCCGTTCCGGCGGCCGTGCCGGTCATGATCGCTGAGTGGCAGGCGACGGTGCCGGAGCCGAAGACGCGCTGCCTTGGGCGATACGTGCAGGCTCGAGGAGCGTCCCTCAAGAACTAGTGGTACGCGTGCACGAGGGTGCGCACGAATTCTGCACCATTGAAAACAATGATGCTTGAGCACGCAATCAATCTGGGACCGGGTGCGAGTCACGCTAACGCAGGAGTCAGTGAGCGCAACTTCCGTCCTCCACCGAACCGTTCCACTGTTGGACTCCACCGGCATCATGTCCCTTCAGCCGCCGTACGCGGTGGCGTCGCGCCGGGTCGAACGCTGTCACGGGGCAGACGAGGCGCCCGGGTGGACCTGTGCCATCGATACAGCGGTACGCCGTGGCGGGTTGATCCGTGCGCAATACCCGTTCCTGTGCATACTCTGTAGCACAGGAACCATAAGAACGAACAGCGCTTCACGCATGACGTCTGGCAATCTCGTGCGCTGCGCGCGATTGGCGGATGAATGGACAGCATCCGGCTCGGCTTGCGCATTGTCACTGCGGCGGACACCGTATCGAGGAGGAGGTCGAAGTGGGTGCTGCGCCGAGTCAGACTCGAACAGCGCGATCGCAGCCATCTACTCGGAGACACCCAAACACCGCTGGAGGTAGCCGATGTGTAGCATCGTACCGATCGGTCGTGGGCGCTGGCCTCCCTCGCAACCGGCAAGTGGTGCGCGCCGATCGCCTCGATCCTGTCTTCGCGGGACTACGTGGTCGATGCAACCGCAATCGCGCAGCTTTCTCCCGACGATACTGTCGCTCGGGAACTCTCCTGTGTGCACAAGCCCGTATACGGCGGGCCAAAGCAGCACCTCACTCGACCGGAACCAACACATGAGCATTCCAGAACAGTACGCTTACGCTTGTTCCAGACTCGCAAGGTTATTGTCAAGAAGCTCAATCCGAACTCGTATCGTCGAGTTGCTCGTGCAGGGAAAGTCTCGGAAAGCCATCGCGAGCGCCTTAAATCGCTCGCCGCACACGATTGATGCACACATCAAGCAGCTATATCGCGGCGTGGGAGTATATGATCGCGCACAGTTGATCGTAGTCGCGGTACTCCTGTTCCGATTCGGGATATCTTCCCCCTCCCCCAATTTCGGGTAATGGCGTCGAGTAGGCTTGCTCGGCACAGTTATGCAAGCACGGTCGGAGCGTGATCATTTGTCTCATCGGTAACGGACCTGCAATACGACACGTGGCTCGGGTTGCGAGCAATGGCGCGACGATCGTCGTGTACGTCGAGGGGCGGAGTCACAATCGAGGAGTGCCTGGTTATGAGCGTGTTCGATGCTTCGTTGGTGACAAGCAGCCAGCAAGTCTCCGCCGCGCTGCTGGCAGTCTTCCAGTCACTCGTGACGCCCAGCCGCTACAGCAAACTTGCGAAGTCGATGACATGGGTATGCGCTGGGTTCCTTCTCGCTGCGTGCGCTCGCGATCCTCTGCCGGTTCCGTGGCGCCAATGGCCCGACGGCTCGACCGATCGGGTGCTCATTGATGCAAGTAGCGATTGTTCCGGCTGCTTGGTGCTTACGACGAAGGCGACTCTCGGTGCAGAGCCGAGTGAAGGAGTCCTCGAGGACAAAGGGGCGCTCGAGTACGTGGTCCAAGATTCGGCTGGCAGGTACTGGGTCGGTCAGCGAGGTGCCGCGAAAGTTTTCTCGCCTTCTGGCAAGTACCTCCGAACGGTCGGCGCTCGCGGCCAAGGGCCCTTCGAGTTCGAATTCGCTCAGCCGGTTGCAGTGGACGAAGCGGGAATGATTCGACTGCTTGACCCTCGCCTTGGACGTGAGACGGTGGTCCGGGCCGACTTCAGTTTCTTCAGCGATGGGCCGATGCCCGTCGGCTTCGGTGATGTGGCACGCCTTCCCGGAAACGGAAGCCGATATGTCCTCGCAAAGTGGATCGCGACTCCCGAGAGAGTTGGCTTTCCACTTCACATCGTCTCGGGACTCGACATCGAACGGTCATTCGGCGTGTCCCCGAGTGTCGACACCTCCGTCATGACTCCGAGCGACGCTGAACGGGTACTGGCCGTGACCGCGGACGGCTACGTATGGTCGGCGACGCTCGATCGGTACATCATCGAGGCGTGGGACACTACAGGTCGACGGATCGTGGGTTTCGAGTTGCCGAGGCTCAACGAAGGTACCGTCCGCCCCGGTGCTTGGTCGTGGGAGAATCCACCGCCGAATCACCTCGGTGCCGTCGCTCCTTTTGATGACCGGTTTCTCCTAGTGATTACGCGCCACCGCAAGGCGAACTGGAAGGATCTTGTGATCGAGCGCGTTTCTCCAGACGGCGTTCCCTATCTGAGCGCAAAGGACGGTCAAGTGCCATCCTTGTATCGTTCTCGGCTCGATCTGCTGGATCTCGACCGCGCTACGGTTGTCGCAAGCACTTGGTACGACGGGTGGTTGATGAGATTCGTTGCGCCGCAGAGCGTCGTTCAACTGACCTATTCCAAAGACGGGTGGCCTGTGCTTCGAGTTCTCGGGATCGCCTATCGCCAGCAGTAGTACCTTTCGCCCGCCAGTAAATCGTCACGTCCACAGAGGGGTTGAGATGGCTGGTCATTACTCGTTAAGCACATTCGTCGTTGGCGCACTTGCCTCGTTGCTGCTCGCTGCCGCGATGCCCAAGACGTCC
Source organism: Gemmatimonadaceae bacterium (assembly GCA_025453875.1). Taxonomy (GTDB): domain Bacteria; phylum Gemmatimonadota; class Gemmatimonadetes; order Gemmatimonadales; family Gemmatimonadaceae; genus JAABRT01. The sequence goes on from JALOPN010000001.1 coordinate 35,706, forward strand.
TTGGCACAAGGTAAGGACTGCGGGAGCAACTGCGGCTCATGCGGTACAGGCAAGAAGGAAGGGTTTGGTTATCACGAGCTCGGCGAGTACAACATGACCTGTGCCGAAGCCGTCACTGGGTGCTTTCGCTGCTGGGGGCAGCACACACTCGTGCGTGAGTCGCCCCTGAGTGCCGAGGGCCTCTTGCGAGCGATCCGCACGTCATCGCTCGATGACTTAGTTCGGCTCGCGCCTTCGCTCAAGGGGCAGGTGTTCGTGTACCCGCAGCGCAAGATGGTTGCCGTTCGAGGTGAAGAATGCGCGAAGGATCGAATCGTTGCTCTCGCGTTTCTGCCACAAGACCGGATTGACGTCCTGACACGAAGGGGAATTGGCGATCTGGCGCAGTTCCTCGATCAGGGATCCGTCGCGAGTCGATGAACATCGCAGCGCCCGCGGTTGGAACGGCAGAAGCCCGGCACGGAAGAAACTGTGCCGGGTCTGTGGTTCCCGCTTACGATCTGCTCCGTTCAGTAGGGGCTGCGCTAGCTCGCTGGTTCGGTTCGGTTGTGTGTGTCCCGGCTTTGGCGGCGCAGCCCCAGAATCCAATCGCGCACGAAGTTGAGGCCGGTTGGTTCCGAGTGATCGCACCAGCAGGTGCCGTCGGGAAAACAACGTACGAGCGCGTCACCACCGCTGCTCGCTCCCAGCGACCGCTTCCTGGTCTTCCTCAAGGCGTACTGCGACAGACGCAGGTCACGATCAGTCTCGCACTTCGCATGAACGAAGACATGGTTGGATGGGCGTCTACTGAGGGTGGACTTGTCGTATTGCGGCTGGCAGATGTTGAGAAATGGGATGATCAGACCCTGTATCGAAACCTGCGACACGAACTGGCTCACGTCGGCCTTTCGCGATACCTGCTGGGTGCGAAGGTTCCTCGATGGCTGGCGGAAGGATACAGCGAGTTCGCTGCTGGAGGCCTGACATGCGAGCGTGAAGTACGGTTGATCTTCTTCTTGCGGAGTCAGCAGCAAGAAAGGGACAGTGCACGCTTAAGACTACGCCTTGACGAGATCGGCAACACACGCCTCGGCTACGACTTGTTCGCCAGTTTCTTCGCCTTCCTCGAGGCCTCACCGATGTCATCGGTAACGAGTGGCATGATGTTCGCGAACATGCAACGCTGGGGTGTGGATGAGGGATTGCGACGCACGTTCGGAGTGAGCATTGAGGTGCTCGAGCAACGATGGCGCTCGCCATTAGTGAAGAAGTATCGCCAAAGTCTAGACGTTGTCACCGAACGTTGCGTTGCGGCAGACGTGCGCTGAAGAGTCCGCTCGCTATGTGGACACCTGCTTGAGTTCAGCGCGGGCTGATTGGCGTGAGATCGAGGGGGGGAGCGGTGCGGCATCCGTTGGCCCCTTTTCGAGGTCGGTCTATCACCCTCGGGAGGATCGCAGCATCGAAGAGGAGCCACCGCCCGCGGTGACCACCCGGCTCCGCGCGGCCTTGTTACGCCACGCTCGACTGGTTGCTTCGTGGGCACACGCAGACCTTCCCGCACGGCGTGATGCAGGACGAATCAATCGAACCGCCAGGGGCAGACCGACAGGGACGTCGTACTGCCGAGGCGAGGGCTAATCGCGGTCGCTATCGCCCGCCTCGCAACATGGAGTCGGTGAACGGCATGGATAGCTTGTGGCGTCCGCGCTTCCGCGAGCACGATGCGAGGATACAGAGTTGCGCCTTGCCGCTGCGACGGCGGTGACGTCCACACGGCAGTATGCGATCGCAGCGTCGTATCGGAGCGGCCTCTCGTGCGGCGGCTGTACGCTGGCGCTCCGCGGGCTGCTGCGCGACGGAATACCGCTCCGGGCCAGCCTCGCGCGGCGCCTTGCCGAGCGGCGAAAGCGCGACTCTGGGCAGTGGAATCGGCAGCAGCGTTCGGTGCTCGCCCCCGTGTACGTGCGTCTCGCCGAGACTCGCGTCAAGGTTGAGCTCGAACTGACGGAAGGCAAGCTCCTACTCGCACTCGCGGCTCTCGGCACGTCAGGTCGATCCGGCGGAGGGACGGTGGTCATGGTGAACCAGATGCCCACCACCAGCGATCTCGTGGCGCGTATGCAGGCGCTCGTGTACGCGGCGCTCGAGGAGAGTCGCTGGTCCGCCCCCCGACGCTGACACTCGTCCGAGGATCTGCCACGCTCGGCGTGGTCGAGATCAGGAGCTGCTGCGCTTCACGCCCGGGCGCCTCGGCATCGTGAGCAGCGCGCGCACACTGTCGTGCTCCGCGGGGGCCATGTGCGTGTCCACGCCGTACACGAGCTGCGTGCGGTCGAGCGTGGAGAAGGTACCGAAGAGGCGGTCCCACACGGAAAACACGTTGCCGTAGTTCGTATCGGTGTAGGGCAGGACGTAGTGGTGATGCACCTTGTGCATGTCCGGTGAGACGAGGAGCCACGAGATCACCCGATCCACGCCCGCCGGCAGCGCGATGTTGGCGTGGTTGAACTGGCTGAGTACCACGCTCACCGACTGGTACAGAAACACCAGCCACATTGGCGCCCCCGTGACCAGCACCGCGAGCGTGGTGAAGACGAAGCGCACGACGCTCTCACCCGGATGGTGGCGGTTGGCCGTGGTGGTATCGACCTCGGTGTCGGAGTGATGCACGAGGTGCAGCCGCCAGAGCACCGGCAGCCGATGCTCGGCCCAGTGCGCCAGCCAGGCACCGATGAGGTCGAGGAGCAGCAGGCCGACAAGCGACTGCGCCCACAGGGGCAGCGCCGGCCCGGCAAAGAGCACGCCGACGCGGTTGGCCACGACCCAGTCCGAGGCGCCCACGAGCACGAAGGCCAGGGCGAAGTTGACGAGGATGGTCGTGGCCGTGAAGAAGAAGTTTCGACCGGCGTGCCGCCACTTGTCGTAGCGGAAGCGGACGAGGGGCACGGCACTTTCGAGCAGCCAGAAGACAGCGATTCCGCCGGCGAGGATGGCGGCGCGGTGCGACGACGGAATGGTGGCGAAGTAGTCGACGAGACGGGCCATGCGCGGGAATCAACCGGCCAGCCGGCGCGTCGGCAAATGGCCCGCACGCCCGAGCGGGGGCGGGCGGCACCGCTCGACCGCGCGGCTTGACAGTCGCCGTACCGGGCACAACTTTGTTCACCGTCCGAACAAAGTAGCTCGGATCCCGCCTCCCGTTCCCCTCCCCGCGGCTGTCCCTCTCAGGACGAGGTCCTCATGCGATCGTCCCGCCCCTTGCCAACCGGCACCCCGACCCCGCGTCGGCGGCCGATGGCGCGCCTCTGGCTGTCGGCCCTTGCGGCGCTGCTCAGCGTGTCGCGGCCGGCGGCCGCCCAGCAGGCGGTCCGGGTGGTCACCGATGCCGGCGGCAGTCGCCTGCAAGTCGACGGCACAGACTTCATGGTCCTCGGGATGAACTGGGACTACTTCCCGATCGGCCAGAACTACGCGTACAACTTCTGGGGCCAATCCGACGCGTTCATCCAGGCCGCGCTCGACCGCGAGATGGCGCTGCTCAAGAGCATGGGCGTGAACACGATCCGACAGTACGTCGGCGTGCCGCCGCGGTGGGTGCGCTACATCTACGAGAAATACGGCATTTACACGGTGCTCAACCACGCGGTGGGTCGCTACGGCGTGACCGTGAACGGCGCGTATCGGGCCAGCACCGACTACTCCGATCCGGCGGTGCGGCAGCTGCTGCGCAACGAGGTCACCGCCATGGTGGAGTCGTTCCGCGGTACGCCCGGTGTGCTGATGTATCTGCTCGGCAATGAGAACAACTACGGGCTCGAGTGGAAGTCGGCCGAGACCGAGAACCTGCCGGTGGGTGAGCGCAACGCCGCGAAGGCGCGCTACCTCTATTCGCTCATGGGAGAGATCGCGCGCGCCGTGAAGGCGATCGATCCGTCACGTCCGGTGGCGATGGCCAACGGCGATCTGCAGTACATCGACATCATCGCGCAGGAAGCGAAGGGGCTCGATGTGTTCGGCGCGAACGTCTATCGCGGCATCTCGTTCGGGACGCTCTTTCAGGAAGTGAAGGACAAGCTCGGCTTGCCGGTGATGTTCACCGAGTTCGGCGCCGACGCGTACAACGCACGCGAGCGTCGTGAGGACCAGGTCACGCAGGCGAAGTATCTGCTCGGGCAGTGGCGCGAGATCTACGCGCAGGCGGCGGGCAAGGGCGGCGTGGGCAACTCGATCGGCGGCATGACGTTCCAGTGGTCGGATGGCTGGTGGAAGGTGGGACAGGAGTCCAACCTCGATGTGCAGGACACCGACGCCGGGTGGTCGAATCAGGCGTACCCCGAGGACTGGATGCCCGGGGACAACAACATGAACGAAGAGTGGTGGGGCATCATGGCGAAGGGTCGCCCCGACGCCTCGGGACAGTTCCGCCTGTATCCGCGCGCCGCGTACTACGCGCTGCAGCGCGCCTACACACTCGACCCCTACGCGCCCACCACCACGCGCGCCGCGATCGACGCGCATTTTGCCGGCATTGCGCCCGCCGCCATGGAGCTGCTCGCGCAGGGTGACCAGGGGGCACGAAGCGCCGCGCAGAACGATCGGTTCCGCATCGCCGGCATGCGTCTCGAACTGTCAACGTTCAACACGGGCGGCGCCAACATCACCACACCGGGCAGCACGAGCCCGAGCGCGACGGCGCGTCCCGCGTTCCGCGGCTTCGATCATCTCGAGTCGTACTTCGTGGACGTCGAAGCGAACCCGGCGCCGAATGTTTCGGCTACGCTCTCGATGAACGTGGTGGGCAACGTGCCGGACAACCCGATCAACGAACTGTTCTACGAATCGCGCGCGCGCGATCGGACGCTGCGCACCGATGGCGCCAACCTCACCACGAACGGCTTCGAACGCCTGCGCGTGTACGGGGCGAAGCTGCGCTGGGACGAGCGCGACTTCCGCATCGACGGCTTCTATCGCACGGGGCACTACCACTGGGGCTACGAGGGCGACTTCTTCGGCCTCTATCGCGAAGCCAACTACGGGCGCAACATCGACATCTACGGCGGCGAAGCACCGCTCGGCTTCGAGTTCACCGGCAAGCGCTCGCTCAACGGCTTCAAGTTCGCGCTCGGCCCGGAACTCTGGTGGGGCGCCAATCCCGCGCTGCTCGCGAAGTATCAGCGTGACATCGCCGGCGTGAAGGTGACGGGTGTGTTCCAGGAGGACTTCACGCGCCGCGGCGCCACGGCCAGTTCGTTCGCCGTGCCGCAGCCGAAGGTGCGCACGTCGACGCTGCACCTGCAGACCAACGTCGGCCTCGCGCAGGTTGAGCTGGGCGGCATCTGGGGCGGCAACACCCGCGTCGGGCGTGCGTTCCAGATCGCCGATGGCGAACCGGGCAACTATCGCGTGCTCGGTGATCGCGTGAAGGCGAGCGACGCGTGGGGTGGCAAGGCGAAGGTGAGTGTCTCGGCCGGTCGCATCAACTGGTACGCGCAGGGCGCCGCGATGGGTCTCGTGGCCGACGGTGGCCCGACCGCCACCATGACCTTCACCGGCTGGCAGTTGAAGGACACGGGCATGGGCAATCAGTGGAACGCGCTGTCCGGCCTCACGTACACGCTCGGGAACTGGCAGATCGCGCCCAACTTCCTCTGGCAGAAGCCCATCGTGGGGCCGGTGCCGAGCGATGTGCCGGCGCCCGGCCGTCCGCGCAACATCCTCGACGATCCGTTCTCGGTGCGCTGGAATCGTGAGACGGTGGCCGGCGAAATGCTGCTCACCTTCGACCCGACGCCGGCGACGTACTTCCACCTGTGGGACAACGACCTGCGCGAGGATGCGCGATTCGCGTTCAACCTCGGGTACGTCTATCGCCACCTGCCCACCACGCAGGACGCCGCCATCGGTATCCTCGCGGATGGTCGCACGTTCTTCGCCTTCCCCGGTGCAGCACCCGCGCAGGATCTGTGGGAAGTGCGGAGCCGCATCGTGTCGCGGCTGACGCCGGATATCCGACTCATCGCCAATCTCTTTGGCGGGACGGGACAGGCCAACGGTGACAGCGATCGCCTCATCAAGCGCTACGGCGGCGATCTGCGCGTCGTACGCGGTCAGGTCAAGCTGCAGGGCGAGGCCCGGTTCAACGACTGGGGACCGTTCGACTACCACCGCGACTTCAACCTCACCTTCCCCACGCAGTACGCGGCCGACCTGTCGTATTCGCTGGGTGCGCCGAGCTTCCTCGATTCGCCGGCGACGCGCTTCGGCGTCCGCGGGATCTGGCGCAGCCTCGATCGGTTCTCGCCGCGCTACTGCCCGGCGCAGGTGGCGGATTCGTTCGGCACGCTGACGTGTGATCCGACCGCCCCCGGCCCGCGTGGTTCCGAGTGGGAAGTGCGCACGTACCTCATGGTGGGCTGGTGACGCGCACGGCGTCGCTGCAGGCGGCCGAAATCGAGCAGCGCATCACCGCGCTGCTCGAGCGCATGTCGCTCGACGAAAAGGTCGGGCAGCTCACGCTCTTGCAGGCGGGCGGTGGTCACATCCCCGAGCATCTGCGTGAGGATGTACGCGCGGGGCGCGTTGGCGCCGTGCTCAACGAAGTGCACGTCGACACCGCCAACGAGTTGCAGCGCATCGCCACCGAAGAGAGCCGGCTCGGTATTCCGCTGCTCGTGGGGCGTGATGTGATTCACGGCTTTACCACGGTATTCCCGATTCCGCTCGGCCAGGCGGCCAGTTGGGACCCGGCGCTCGTGACCGCCTGCGCGCGCGTGGCGGCGCAGGAATCCGCCGCGTGTGGCGTGAACTGGACGTTCGCGCCCATGCTCGACATCGCGCGCGATCCGCGGTGGGGACGCATCGCCGAATCGCTCGGCGAGGATCCGGTGCTCGCCGGACAACTCGGCGCCGCGATGGTGCGCGGCTTCCAGGGCGATGACCTCGCCAAGCCCGGCGCGATTGCGGCGTGCGCCAAGCACTTCGCCGCGTACGGTGCGAGCGAGAGCGGACGCGACTACAACTCCACCAACGTCCCCGAGAACGAACTGCGCAACGTCTATCTGCCGCCCTTCAAGGCGGCGCTGGACGCGGGCGCGGCGAGTGTGATGACGTCGTTCTCCGATCTCGATGGGGTGCCCGCTTCGGCCAACACGTTCCTCCTGCGCGACATCCTGCGCGAGGAATGGCGCTCCGATGCGATGGTAGTGAGCGACTGGGATTCCATCCGGCAGCTCGCCGTGCACGGCTTTACCGAAGATGACCGCAGCTCCGCCTTCGAAGCGGCGCGGGCCGGTGTGGATCTCGAGATGGCAAGCACGACGTATCGGGATCATTTGCCGTCGCTCGTGCGGGATGGGCGCCTCACCGAATCGCGCATCGACGCGCTCGTGCGCAACGTGCTGCGCCTCAAGTTCCGACTGGGGTTGTTCGAGTCGGCGCAGACCGATGCTGCCCGCTTCGCACCGGCGGCGTCGCCGTCGCATCTGGCGCTCGCGTACGAAGCGGCCGTCGGTAGCGCCGTGCTGCTGACCAATCGCGACTGGGCGTTGCCGCTGGATGCCTCGACGCTCACCTCGCTCGCCGTAATCGGCCCGCTGGCGGATGATCCGCATGAGCAGCTGGGCACGTGGGTGTTCGATGGCGATGCACAGTACAGTCGCACCATCCTCGACGCCGTGCGTGCGCACGTGGGCGATCGGATCGATGTCCGCTTCGCCCGCGGTGTCGCCAATACGCGCTCTCGGCGCACGGATCTGATCGACGAGGCGGTAGCGCTCGCCGCCAACTCCGAGGTGACCGTGCTCGTGCTCGGCGAAGAGGCCATCCTCTCGGGCGAAGCGCACTGCCGCGCTGACGTCACGTTGCCGGGCGCGCAGCAGGCGCTGCTCGAAGCGGTGGCGGCGACCGGCACCAAGGTGATCGTGGTGCTCATGACCGGGCGCCCGCTGGCGCTCGAGGCCGCCGTACCGCACGCGCACGCGATGCTCTGTGTGTGGCATCCGGGCAGCATGGCGGGACCGGCGGTCAGCGACCTGCTGTTCGGCGTCCGGTCACCCTCGGGCAAGCTCCCCGTCACGTTCCCGCGGGTGACCGGGCAGATCCCCATCTACTACGCGCACAAGCACACGGGCAAGCCCGTGACGCCCGAGTCGTATATTCACCAGGAAGACATCGAACCGCGTGCCCATCAGGTCTCCGTGGGAAACACGTCGTTCCACCTCGACACGCACTACACACCGCTCTTTCCGTTCGGTCATGGACTGTCCTACAGTCACGTGGAGTACGAACATCTGTGGTCGAGCTCGGGGGTGCTGCCCATGGAGGGACGCCTCACCCTCGGTGTGGACGTCGTGAACGTCGGTCCGCGCGATACCGTGGAAACGGTGCAGCTCTACGTGCGCGATCTCGTGGGCGATGTGACGCGACCGGTGCGCGAGCTCAAGGCGTTCACGCGTGTGGCTCTGGCGCGTGGCGAACGACGCACTGTCGAGTTCACGATCACACCGCGCGATCTGGCCTTCTACGGCCGTGCGCAGCGACTGCTCGTCGAGCCGGGCCGATTCCACGCGTGGATCGGCGGTTCTTCGACCGCAGAGCTGCGCACGGAGTTCACGCTGCTCGATCACGCCACCAGCGCCTGACCATTCAGACGTTTCCGTCATCATGACTGCGTTGCCTTCACAGACGCCCGCCGATCCTGCGGCGGTTGACCAGCTGCTGTCGCGGCTGTCGCTCGAGCAGAAGATCGGCCAGATGATTCAGGCCGAACGCATGGCCATCACACCGGATGAGGTGGCCGAGTATCACATCGGCTCGATCCTCAGTGGCGGTGGCTCGGCGCCTGGCGCGAATCAGCCCGCCGACTGGATCGCGATGAACGACGCCTACTGGGCCGCCTCGATGCGCGAGGGACCGGGGCGTGTGCCCATTCCGTTGGTGTACGGCGTGGACGCGATTCACGGCCACACCAACGTGCTCGGCGCCACGGTGTTTCCGCACAACATCGGCCTTGGGGCGACTAATGATCCGTCGCTCATCGAACGCATCGCGCGTGCGACCGCGCTCGAGATTCTCGCCACCGGTGTGGACTGGACGTTCGCGCCGACGCTGGCCGTGGTGCAGGATCCACGCTGGGGCCGCACGTACGAGAGCTTCTCCGACGATCCGGCGCTCGTGGCGCGCTACGCCGCGCCCTACGTGCGTGGGCTGCAGGATGGCGGAAGCGACGCGGGTGTCATTGCGTGCGCCAAGCACTGGGTGGGCGACGGTGGCACGACGGACGGCAACGATCAGGGCAACACCGTGCTCTCCGAAGCCGAGTTGGAGCGCGTGCACATGACGCCGTACCGACCGGCCATCGAGGCCGGCGTCCTCACCGTCATGGCGTCGTTCAACAGCTGGAACGGCGAGAAGTGTCACGGACATCGGTACCTGCTCACCGATGTGCTCAAGGGCCGACTCGGCTTCGACGGGTTCATCATTTCCGATTGGGACGGCGTCGAGTATCTCGACGAGGATCTCGGTGTGGCGATCGAACGGTGCGTGAACGCCGGCGTCGACATGCTGATGATCTCCGTCGAGTGGAAGCGCTACATCGAGCTGCTGCTCGCGAGTGTGCGCGCGGGTCGGATTCCGATGGCGCGCATCGACGACGCGGTGCGGCGCATTCTGTCGGTGAAGCAACGCTGCGGCTTGCTGTCGCGCGTGCGTCCGGCCGAGCGGACGACAGCGACGCCCGGTGTGCTCGGTGCGCCCGCACATCGCGCGTTGGCGCGCGAAGCGGTGCGGGCGTCGCTCGTGCTGCTGCAGCATGACAAACAGATACTGCCGCTCGCGCCGTCGGCTCGCGTGCTCGTTGCCGGCCGCAATGCCGACAACCGTGGACATCAGTGCGGCGGCTTTACGGTGGCGTGGCAGGGTACGAATGGCAACGACCAGATCATTGGCGGGACGTCGATCTGGGAAGGCATTCAGGCGCAGACGCCACACGCCGAGTTCAGCCTCGACGGTGACGCGGCCGATGCGACGCGGCATGACGTGGCCATCGTGGTGATCGGCGAGCGGCCGTACGCTGAAGGGATGGGTGACATTCGACCCGACCGGAAGGTCGCGCCGGGGTCGAGTCCGGCGGGCCGCACGGCGCAACTCGCTCCGTACGGACAGTCGCTGGTGAATGCCGAGCTGCACCCGGACGATCTCGCGACCATTCAGCGCATTCAGGCGCGTGGCGTACCAGTCGTGGCCGTGATGATTTCCGGTCGCCCGCTTCGTGTGGACGCCGAGCTCGCGCACACGGCAGCGTTTGTGGCCGCGTGGCTGCCGGGGTCGGAAGGGCAGGGCGTGGCCGATGTGCTCTTCGGTGCGGCGCCGTTCAGCGGGACGCTCCCGATGCCGTGGCCGCACGGCGATGGCGTCTGGCCGCGCGGCTACGGACTGCGCTGACGCGACGATACAGGCCCGTGCGATGCATGATCGCACGGGCCTTGTTCGAGCTCAGCCCGTCGTGGCCGGTGCGCCGCGGCGGGCTTCGAGCTGTTCGCGCACGTCGCGTGCACGCGCTTCCGTGATCGGGTAGCGCGCCACGGCCCAGATGGCGAGCGCCGACGTGGCCATGGGGATGAGAACGTCACAGAGGCGCAGCAGCAGGATTGTCTGCGGGTCCTGCGCGCCGCCCTTCGCGACATCGAAGCCCGTGGCGTTGAGCAGGAAGCCACCGGCGGCCAGCGCGGCCGCCATGCCGAGCTTCACGACCCACCAGAAGATCGACCCGAACATCCCTTCGCGGCGTTGATGGGTGGTCAGCTCATCCACGTCACACACGTCCGCGATCATCGCGCCCATGAGCGTGAACAGGCCGCCAAGACCGAAGGCCATGAGCGGGACCGGGACGAGCAGCAGCATCGGATAGGCCGGATTGTAGCAGAACCACTTCAGGCCGTAGCCGAGTATGGACAGCCCGGTGGACACGAAAAACGCCTTGCGCTTGCCGAGGCGCGTGCTGAGCGCCGTCACGATGAAGATGACCGCGAAGGTGGACGCCGCGCCGAGCGTTCCGGCGTATCCCGAGTAGCGAGCGCCGAGCTCCTGATTGCCGCCGAACACGTAGTAGATGATCACGTACGTCTGGAACGACGAGATCATGATGAAGCCGTTGAACACCAGGAAGGTCGCCGCGCACAACTTGAGGAACGGACCCGAGCGGACCGTCGTGGCAAAGCCGCGGAAGAACTCGCGCATGTTGTGCTGGAACGCAGCCCAGCGGGTGCGACCTGCGGCCTCGGCGCTCTCGGCCGCTTGCACGAATCGCTCACGCAACACCAGCGCCGGTACGATCCCGATCGACGCGGCGACGAGGCCGATCGCGATTCCAAGGCCACGGGCACCGCTCACCTGATCGGTGAACCACGCCTTGTTCGACATGATCCACAGGAACCACGGCGAAATCAGGTAGGCGAGCTGCCCGATGAAGTTCTGCACGCCCATGAGGCGCGTTCGCTCGTGGTAATCGGGCGTGAGTTCATAGCCGAGTGCCACCCACGGCGTCGCGAACACCGTGTAGGCGAGGTAGAAGATGATCGACCCGATCAGGAAGAACCAGAAGTAGAACGACTCGCTGCGGCCGGCCGGAAGTTGCCAGAGGAGCGCGAACAGCACGCCCGACGCGATCGCGCCCGCGAAGATGTACGGGCGTCGCCGTCCCCAGCGCGAGCGCGTGGTGTCCGAGATGTAGCCCATCATCGGATCGGTCAGCGCGTCGGTGATGCGCGGGAGCGCGCCAAGGAGTCCAACCAGCGCGGGGTTCATGCCCAACCCAAGGTTGAGCACGATCGTCATGCCGCCGATGGCGGCGGCGAGCAGGTTGTTGACGAAGGCACCGAGGCCGTAGGCCACCTTGCGGCCGAAGCTGATGCGATCGGCCGTCGCCGTCTGAAACTGCGACGTGAAACCCGTGTGTCCCGAATCATCGATGCGTGTGTGCCAGGCGGCGACCGCCAGCTGCCACAACGCACGGGCGCGGGTCGCGATACTCACGGCGCGCGCTGGTAGACGCGCACCCAGTCAACGAGCATCGTCTGCGGGAACCGTGTGTCGGCGTTGGGTGAGCCGACGAACGTGCCGCCCACCGCGACGTTGAGAATGAGGTAGAACGGATGGTCGAACACCCACGGACCCGGTACGTCGGTGCGCCGCACGGTGTGATAGAGGCGATCGTCCACGAAGAAATCGATCCGGTCGGCAGTCCAGTCGGTGCGGAACTCGTGGAAACCGTCATCGAAGCGTGCGCCCTGCAGCTCGAAGCGACGCGTGATGCCGTTCCCCGCCGAGTAGCCGGGGCCGTGAATGGTGCCGTGTACGACGCGCGGCTCCTGTCCGCGATACTCCATGACATCGATCTCGCCGGCCTGCGGCCACCCGACCTGCGCAAAGTTGCCGCCGAGCATCCAGAACGCGGGCCAGATCCCCTGACCCACGGGCAGCTTGATGCGCGCCACGATGCGACCGTACTGGAACTCGCGCTTGCCGGCGGTGGTGATGCGCGCCGACGTGTAGTTGCGGCCGTTGAACGACTCGGCACGTGCCACGATGGCAAGATTGCCGTTGCCGTCAAGCGAGGCGTTGCTCGCGCGATCGGTGTCGAATTCGAGTTGTGCGTTGCCCCAGTCGGTCCCGACGTCGAAGCGCCAGTTGGCGGCGTCGGGGAGGGTACCAGCGGCGCCCGTGAACTCATCTTGCCAGACGAGGGCATAGTCGGGATCCGCAGGTTCGGTGCTGCATCCGAGCAGCGCGGCTGCGAACAGCATCGCAGAAAGGGAGGAACGCATCATGGCTGCTCGAGGTGAGGCGCTACGCCGCGCCGACGGAAGGAAAGAGGGAGGGATCGGCCAGCGCCGCTTCCAGCGCGAGCGTGGCCGCACCAACGGCGACCCCGAGAGGGCCGAGTTCGCTGTGCTTGATCTCCGAGGCGGCGACCGCACTCACGAACGTGCGACGCAAGACGGTTTCGCGCAGTGGTTCGAGCAGGCGATGGCCAACGCGAGCGAGCCCACCGCCAATGATCACGGCCGCCGGATTCTGCAGGTTGAGCAGACCAGCGATGGCGATGCCGAGGTGGCCCGCAGCTTCCGACACGACCTGCACGGCGAGCGGATCATCGTCGATCGCCGCCGCTTCGATGGCTGCAATGGTCAACGCTCGCTTTCGCTTGCTCGCGTGCAGTGCGCTCGACGGGAAATCTGCGAGCAGCGACTCCGCGCGACGCACGAGTGCGGCCGCGCCCACGAACGTCTGCAGGCACCCGCGGTTTCCGCAGCCGCACAGCTCGCCGCGTGGATCGATGGCCACGTGGCCGATTTCGCCGGCCACACCGGTGGCGCCGCGTCGCACCGCACCGTCGATCACGTGTCCCGAACCGATACCGGTGGCGACCTTGATGTACGTGAAGTCCCGCACCCCGCGCCCCGCGCCCCACCACTGCTCGGCGAGGGCGCCGAGGTTGGCGTCGTTGTCGAGAAAGAGCGGCGCGTTGAACGCGCGTTGCAGCGCGTCGAAGCCGTGACGTCCCTCCCACGCCGGCAACACGAGCGGTGACAGCCGCTCCGGATGACGCGGGTCCACGGGGCAGGGCAAGCCGATGCCGATGCCGAGCAGCGGTGCGCGACCGGCGCTGCGCTCCTGCAGCGAGCGTTCAATGAGCGCCGCCGCCAGCGTCCGTGTGCCGTCGGGATCGTGTCGCACATCGCACGGATGCGACGCCGTCGTCAGCACGCGTCCGCGCAGATCGGTGATCACGACGGTGAGGTGCGTGGCGCCAATGTCGAGCCCCACGATGCGACACGCATCGTCGCGGAAGTGGAGATTGATGGGCCGCCGCCCCCCGCTCGACTCACCTACGCCCGCTTCAGCGACGAGCTCTCGCTCGATCAGCGACGCGACCAACTCGGAGACGGTGGAGCGAGAGAGCTCGGTGCGTCGCGCCAGTTCGGCCCGCGAGATCTCACGCTCCTGCCAGATGAGGCGCAGGAGCGTGTCGGCGAGTGCCGACGGACGTGCGCCACTGGGAACAGTGGCGCGTCCGACGGACTGGGCGGGAGCACGGTAGAGCAGGCGGTCACGCATCGCGGTTCCTCAGCGGCCCGCGGGGCGAGCCGCGAGCCGGGTCACTTGTGCAGCAGCACGTTGTCGATGAAGACCGTCTTGGGATCGCCCGAGATGATCAGCTGCGCAAGATGCCCGCGGGTGGTGAGCCCGGGGAAGAGCGTGAGCGGCAGGTCGAGTCGGCGCCACTGCCCGGTGGCGAGCCCCGGCGTTGACGCGGCCGTGATGGTGATCTCGTGTTCGGTGTCGTCGCCGCCACCGAACGCGCCGTTGGCGCCGAAATCGACGAGCTTGATGCGGAACGCAGCCGGCGCAGCCGTCGCGTCCGGCGTCCACACGTCCATCGAGAAGTGCGTCATGGCGCGCGCATCGATGGTGGTGCTCGTGAACTCGATGCCGGCGAACACGAGATTGGAATACTTCTTCGTGGCGTTGCCGGCAACCGACACGTCGGCCACGTCCGCGTTGTCCCACGACGCCGACCAGGTATCGACCGGACGCATCGGGTAGGCATCGCTGAAGAGCGCGATCACGTCACCGGCCGCCCACGTCGGGGCGGGGGCGGCGGTGAGCGGCGCGGTCGGCGCCTGATCGGAGTAGAAGTAGAGATTGTCGAGATACACCGTCTTCGGATCGGACACGAAGATGAGCTGCGCGAGGTTGCCGCGCGTGACGAGCCCCGTGAAGGCGCTGAGCGGGATGTCGAAGCCCACCCATTCGCCGGTCCGGATGCCGGGCGTGGTGGTCGCGTCGAAGGTGAGCTCATGCTCCACATCGTCTCCGCCACCGAACGCGCCGTTCGCACCGAAGTCGACGAGCTTGATCTTGAAAGTGGCCGGTGCGGCGGTCGCATCGGGCGTCCAGTAATCGAGGTGGAAGCCCGTCATGCCGCGTGCGTCGATCGTGGGTGACGTGAACTCGATGCCGGCGAAGACGAAGTTGCTGTACTTCTTCACGTCACTCCCGGCGATCGTGACGTCCTCGACATCGGCGTTGTCCCACGGTGCCGACCACGTGCTCACTGGCACGTTCGAGTACGCGTTGCTGAAGAGCGAAATGACCTGTCCGGCAGGACGTGCCGGTGCCGGCGCGGCCGTGGTGGGCGCCGTGGGCGCGGGCACGCGATAGAAGTAGACGTTGTCGAGATACACCGTGCTCGACGAGCCGGAGAGAATGAGCTGGGCGACCTTGCTGCGTCCGGTGAGGCCGGGGAACGCCGCGAGCGGAATATCGAGGCTGCTCCACGCGTTGGCGGTGAGCGCTGGCGACGAGGTGCCGGTGAGCGTGAGTTCATGCTCGCTATCGTCACCGCCACCGAATACGCCGTTGGCCCCGAAGTCCACGAGCTTCACGCGGAATGCCGTCGTGTTCGTGACGTAGACATCGAGGTGCAGATGCGACATCGCGCGGATGTCGAGCGGATTGGCGATGAACTCGACGCCGGCGAAGACGAAGTTGGTGTAGCGCTTGGTTGCGTTGCCGGCAACCTGCACATCGGCCACATCGGCCTGGTCCCACACGGCCGACCACGTATCCACCGGGCGCTGCGTGTACGCGTTGCTGAAGAGGGCGATCACGTCCGCGGCGTTGCGCGTAGGCGTCGGGGCCGCCGTGGCGGGCGGCGACACGGTGCTCACCGTGATCGTCCCGGTCGCGGCCGTCGCGCCAAGCGACGCGCTGATTGTCGCGTTGCCCGCACCCACAATGGCGACTTCGCCACGATCGCTCACCGTGGCCACCGCGGGGTTGGATGACGTGAAGCTGAAGTACTGCGCCGAGGCCGCCACCGTGACGTCCGCGCCATCCACGTCGAAGATGACGGACGCACCACCGATCGTCGTGCGACCACCGACTTCATCGGCAAACGACGTCGTCGCGATCGTCGGACGCGGATTGCGAATGGTGCCGAGCTTCTCGAAGCGAATCTCGTCGATCCACAGATCGTACGCCGCATTGTTCTCCGCGCCTTCCGCGAAGAAGAACATGCCGCGCTCCTGCGACAGTCGTTCGGCGAGCGGAATCGGGATCACCACCTTGCGCCACGTGGTGCCGATCGGAATGCCACCGCGTTCCGCCGCGAAGCGCGAGGTTCCGGTGTTGTCGTTGCCAAGCCCTGCAACGTTGAGCTGGGCCGAGATGCTCGCGCGCACCCAGAAGGTGAGCGCGTCGTACTCGCGGAGGTCACGCGCGACGTTGGAGACGAACGCTCCGCCTGCGAAACCACCCGTCGCATCACCAGGCGCCGGTACCATCACCTTGAGCGACGCGCTGCCGCGGAAGGTGACCGTGGGATCGATGGTGAGCGCGTCGAGCTTGGAGCCACCGAAGGCCTCGAACCCGATCCCCGGCGCGAACCCGTCGGAGAAGATGATGGGGTCACTCGGGAACGGCGCAGGATCGAGCAGGCTCAGGTCGCGGCTGCACGCGGCGAGCAGAAAGCCGGTGCCAAGCATCGCAAGCAGGCGATGGGCGGACGAGCGCGGGGACATCGAAGGCTCCGAGGCGGGGGCGGAGAGGCCGACCGGTCGTGATCGGGGAGGGATGGCCAGCTTTGTTTGGCTGGCGAACAAAGTATGGGTGCCGTGTTCGGAACCTGTCAAGCACAAAAACACGACGCCCCCGCGCCGAGGGGGCGCGGGGGCGTCGGCCGAGGAGGCGACGTAGGCTCAGCCGAGCGTGAGCCCCACCCGCAGCGTGCGGCCGGCTTGCGGCAGCCCACACTTGTCGTAGATCGCCCGATCGAGGGCGTTCTCGACCTGCAGCGTGCCTCGCAGCCGCCGGAACAGGCCGGCGCCAAACCAGGTGCGCTCGAGACCCAGGTCGACGGCCGTCGCGCCTGCCTGCCGCTCCAGCGCGTCCCCGTTCGTGCAGCGGGTGTCGCCGAGCGAGCGCAGGCGGGCAAGCGCGTCCACCCCGCCCCCGACGCGTCCCGAGGCGAGCAACGACCCGAAGACCTGCGGCACATCTTCGGGGCGACGGAACGCCGCATCGGTGATGGTGGCGTCGGTCAGTCGGGCCCGCTGCCAGGTCACATCGCCGCGCAGCGCAAGCCGACCGAGCGTCGTCCCGCCCGTGGCCTCGAGCCCATGGCTCGTGAACCGGTCGCGGTTGAACCGGAAGAAGCGACGATTGGCGAGTGTGGTGCGTACGACCGCATCGTCGATGCGCTGCGTGAAGGCGACCACTTGAAGGTCGAACGCGGCCCGCTGCATGGTCACGCCCACCTCGGCGCTGTGCGCCGTTTCCGGCCGCAGCTCGGGATTGGGCTGGAATCGGCCGAGTGCCCCCGAATAGAGCTCGCGCAGCGCGGGGAACCGACGGCGCTCGCTCGCCGAGGCGTGCAGTCGCAGGGCTTGCGAGGGGACAAACCACGTCGCGCCGACGCGCCACCCAAGGCCGTCTTTGCGGCCGAGCGGCTCCCGCCCACCGGCTTCGTCCGTCGTGGCTGCGTCGGAGGAGAGGCCCGCCGTGAGCGTGAGGAATCGGGTGGGCATCAGGTCGAGCTCGGACGCCACGCTCTGCAGCCGCTGCCGATAGGTCGCGGTGGGGTCCTGATTGATCGTCTCGAGGTAGCGGATCTCGGCGTTGGTGAACGCCCCCCGCAGCACCGCGCGGTCGCCCAGCTGCTGGTCGAACGTCAGGCGGGTGGTGATGGTGCGGTCATCCCCCAGCTCGGTGCCGGTGACCTGCGCGTAGTCGCGCGTCGCGAAGCTCTCAATTTCGACGTACCCCTCGTTGTAGCCCACCGAGAGCTCGGCATCTCCCACACCGAGTCGGCTGCGCAGGCCGCCCGTGCCCGCGCTCACCGAGGCGATTCGCCGCTGCACGACCGGATTGCGCCACAAGCGTGGCTGATCGACATGCAGTTCGGGGGCGACGCCGCGCTCCCCGTCGAGGGTGGAGACGAAGGCGGCCAGATAGCGCCCCTGCGCTACCGGGCGGCCGCGAAGAGGTCGACGGTCCGCGCGTCGGTATTCAGTCGCAGGCGATCAGTCGTGCCGGGTTCGGACAGGTCGCTCGGGCGCACGAGCCCCGGCAGGTCGCGGAAACCGCCGCCGGCGCGCAGGGTGACGGAGCTCGTCGCCGAATGATGCAGCGCGCCGCCCACGAGCGCCGAGGTGCGCACACCGCCGAACTGATCGGCCTGCACCTCGACTCGGCTCACGCGATCGGGGCGCCGCGTGGGATCGTGGTCGGCGAAGAGTTTGGCGGAGACGACCCCACCGATCGCGTTCGGCCCCGCCAGCAGCGAGGAGAGACCACGCACGTACTCCACTTGCTGCACACCGCCGAGCGGAACGGCCGAGACATCGGCGCGGGCGTCCCAGGTGAG
>JALOPN010000155.1 GCA_025453875.1 Gemmatimonadaceae bacterium
GCCTGTTCGCGCGCGAAGCGTTCGACGATGCGCTGCAGCGAATCGGCGGCGAGTCGGAGGCGCGTCTCCGCCAATCGGACTTCGTCCGCGAGTCCGGCTTCGGCAGCCTGCCGACCGGGTACGGAGTCGAGCAGCATTCGTGCATCGACGAAGGCGACGCGCGGCGTGATGGCACGATTGTGGGTCGCACGCTGCGCGACGAGCGGCGGTGCGGCGATGATCAGCAATGTCAGCCAGGTGCCGACGCGGTGCGAAACGCGTCGTGCGAGGGTGAAGGCAACGGTCTGGGACATCGAGCGAATCTCTCCGAAACGGTGACACGGTCCGGCGCGTGGGTATTCACACGGCGTGGCGTGTTCCCACATGCTACCCGCCGTGCGGTGTTCGGAGGCGTCCTCGATCAGAGATTCTTTCTATGTGCGCCGAAGGTGTGTGCATCGCTGCGGCCACGCCGGGGTCGTCGCACCACGCTCGACTCGGACTCGCGCTGAACGCGTCAGGGCACCAGCGGCGGCGACTTTCGATGCCGTGTGACCTGCTCGTACCCGAAGGCGAGCGTGATCAATCGCGACTCGCTCCACGCGCGCCCGAACAGTGTGAGGCCGGCCGGCAGCGTGTTGCCGCGGGTGTACCCCATGGGCACCGTGATGGCCGGGAACCCCGTGAGTGGCGAGAACTGCTGACTGTTGTCGCCGTGCGGCGTGTTCAGATCGCCGATCAGGCGCGGCGGGTTGCTCCACGTGGGGTAGATCAGCGCGTCGAGTTGCAACGAATCCATCAGGCGCGTCACCGCGGCACGAAGGCGCTCACGCATCGCTTCGCGCGCCGCGCAGCCGGGTTGTGATTCGGGTGCGACGGTGTCGTTGACCGCCGCCTGCAGTCGCGCCTGCACGGTGGGATGGTACCCGCCGTTGGCCAGCACCTCGCGTACCGAGCGCACGGGCGCCCCTTCCCCACGTGTCGCGAAGTAGGTCGCAAGATCGAACGCAAAGCGATTGCACGCGCCGCGAGCGCTGCGCAGGATTTCCTGCAAGCCAGGGACATTCGCCGAATCGATCACGGTTGCACCGGCGCGGCGCATGTCCTGCACCGCCTGGCCGAACACCGCGAGTACTTCGGTATCGGCGGTGGGTTGCGCAAACGCCTGCCGCAGGATGCCGATGCGCGCGCCGCGCAAACCGTCGGGCACGAGCGCCGCTCGGTAGTCGGCGTCGCGACGGCTCGCACTATGGCGCGTGACCGTATCGGCCGCATCCGGACCGGCAATCACCTGCAGCACCTCCACGGCGTCACGCACCGTGCGCGTCATGGGACCGGCGATGTCCGCGACCGCGTTGAGCGGAATCACGCCGGCTCGCGACGTGAGGCCCATCGTGGAGCGGATGCCGACGAGCGCCTGATGGGCGGACGGTCCGCGGATGGAGTTGCCGGTATCGGAACCCAGCCCGACCGTGCCGAAGCTGGCCGCGACGGCCGCGGCGGTGCCGCCACTCGATCCTGCCGTGACCCGATTCAGTGCGTACGGATTGCGCGTGTAGCCGGGGAGCGCCGAGCCCACGGTTTCGTAGGGTGTGAACGCCCACTCGGCGAGGTTCGCCTTGGCGAGCACGATGGCGCCGGCGGCACGGACACGTGCCACCTGGGTTGCG
The DNA here is from genome assembly GCA_025453875.1 of Gemmatimonadaceae bacterium. Taxonomy (GTDB): domain Bacteria; phylum Gemmatimonadota; class Gemmatimonadetes; order Gemmatimonadales; family Gemmatimonadaceae; genus JAABRT01. The sequence continues at coordinate 1,650 of JALOPN010000155.1, forward strand.
TCGCGCGTTGGCACCCAGCGCGCCAGCGCCAGCGCGCCGTTCGATGTGGGCAGGTCACGTGTTTCGAAGTTGTCCTTCACGATGACAGGTATGCAGTGCAGCGCACCGAGCGCGCCGCCGCGCGTCATGGCCCGATCGAGCGAGTCGGCAGTGGTGAGCGCGCGGTCGTTGATCGTGATGAGCGCATTGATCGCGGGTCCCTGCTTGTCGTTGGCGGCGATGCGATCGAGGTACTGCTGCACGAGCGCGCGACAGGTCACGCGACGCTCACGAATGGCCGCGTGGACGTCGGCGATGGTGGCTTCGCGGACACTGAACGATTGCGCCGTCAGGCCGATGGGAGCGGCGGCCAGCGCGCTCACACAGGCCACGGCGGCGCGGCTGAACGCGCGGCGGTACGATGAGACCATACGCATGCTACGGCTCCAGCCCGGGACGATATCGACGAATGACCTGCGCCTCGATGTCGGCCTCCGTGAAGGCGACACGCTTGTACTCACCGCGTGCGAACAGCTGCCCCTGATCGCCGTTGTGCGGGTGCCCGGGCTTGTTGCTCTGGCCGTACGCGAGCACCGAGAACGCGCGTGGCGCATCGGTGAACTCGACGCCGATCACCCAGCCATCACCGCCGGTGACCGCGCGCTTGCCATCGGGTTCGTTGCGGAAGTTGAGCACCCGAAAGCAGCCAAGCGCGCCGCTGCAGCCACCCACGGGCTCGTCGAAGCCGCCGACGCGTACGCGGTGCACCGTACCCCACGCCACATCCGCCGCACCATGACGGCGGACGGTCTCGTCGACGGCCCATCGGAATGCCTCGACGGCACGCGCCGCGTCGCGTACGCCGCTCGGCGTGCGCACGGGATCGGTCACATCCCACGGACGCGCGAACATCGAATCGGCGTTGCGGCCCTCGGTGTAACGCTGCCACCAGAGGCTGAAGAGCACGGCGCCGCGGCTGTCCGGCGCGGCCGTGTTGTCCCAACGGCGCAGCAGTTCGGTCGCGGAGCGTTGGGCGTCGGTGAGTGACGCGGCCTCCAGTGCGGCCAGCAGTTCCCCCTTCACGCGATCGGCGAGCAGCATGCGATACGAGTTCTTGAGCGCCATGATCTCTTCGAGCGAGCGCTTGCGCCCGTCGTCGATGAGCGCGAGGCTGAGCTGGCTGCGCAGCCGCAGCGACGGCTCCGGCATGTTGGCCGGATAGCGCGCCCGATCGAGCACGGCGTGCAGGTTCGTGTGATACGGCGCGTCATTCTCATTGCGCACGTAGCCACCCTTGGGATTGAGCAACTGCGGCAACGAGTCCCACGGAATGAGTTGCGTGAACACGTCGGCGGTGCGCCGGGCCGGCGTCGCCGCCGTATCCCCGCCGCTCGGGTGCGGCAGGATCGGATTGAGCCCGTTCCACACGTAGAACACGTTGCCCGCGCGATCAGCGTACGTGAAGCTCGACGTCGTGCGCGCGCGCATGCGCATGGCCGCCTTCCACTCGTCGAGCGTCGTGGCCTGCATCATGCGCAGAAACTGCTGGCCGGCGCGATGGTCACCGTCACCGGCGGTGCGCAGCACGTAGATCTTGCCGCCGTCGCGATGCACGACGGGTCCGAGCGGCGTGCGCCACGTCTCGCGTGTTTCCGTGCTGATGCCGGGACCGTTGCGATACGGCACCGTGACCAGCACGCGCTCGAGCGGTACGCTGGTGTCATCAAACAGAAAGTGATCAGCGCGCTCCGGATCGACGTCGAGCGCGTAGAACTCGTCGTTGTCCGGGGCGTTGTTCGTGGTGGCCCAGCCGAGGTAGCGGTTGAATCCACCGATGACCGTGAACGGGCCGCCGATGCGAAAGTCGCCGTAGAACTCGAGCACCCCGGGGACATGCACGTGCGCTTCGTAGTAGCCGGCATCCCAGGCAAGATGCGGATTCCGCACGAGCACTGCGCGACCGGAGCGTGTGCGACTCGGCGCAAACGCCCATGCGTTCGATCCCTCCTCGATGGGATCGACGCCTGCCGTGTGGGCTTGCAGCGCGTCCAGGGCGTCATCAGGGAGCGCCGGGGGGTCGACGTCGCCGCGGGCAGGGCGCGCTCGGGTTGGCTCGAGACGGGCGAGCAGCCGCGTGGCCGAGGCCGCATTTGCCACCTGCACATCGCGCGCGGCGACGTCATAGCCGGTGAACTGCGGCGCGAAGCCGGCGGGAAACTCGTCCGGATGGCGCGCGATGTAGCGATTCACACCGGCCGCGAAGCCCTCGTACACGGCGCGCGTCTGTGCGTCGAGCGTCGCGTACTTCGCCACGGCGATCGTGTACGCAGGTCGCGCGGCGAAGTCGCTGGCCATGCTGTCGCGTCCGAACCAGCGCCCCATCTCGCCGCGTCCGCGCAGCAGGCCGAGCGCCACCCGAGCGCCGTAGTCCTCGAGCTGGACATAGGCGAGCGCGTACGCGGCGGCGGCGAGGTTGTCCGCCTTGATGTGCGGCACGCCCCACGTGGTGCGACGGATCTCGACATGCTGCGCGAGCGTGTCGGTGGTCTGGCGCGCGGCTTGCGCGTGCAGGGCGCGCTCGTGAGTCGCCGTGAGCATGAGCGCAATGGCGACGCCGGTGAGGCGGAATGAACGGTGCGGCATGAGGCGTTGGGTCAGCGCGTTGCCCCGGTTCCCGCGTCGTCGGGATACAGGGTCGTGATGCAGGTGGGACAGAGCCCGTGCGTGAAGTCGGCCTCGGTGCGTTCGCTGATGTAGAGTTCGAGCGTTCGCCACTGCCCCTCGTCATCACGAATGCACTTGCAGCTCGCGCAGATGGGCAGCAGTCCGCGCAACGTACGGACTTGCGCGAGCGCGTCGCGCAGCTCCTCGATCAGGCGCGCTTGCGCCACTTGCAGCTCGTGACGCTCCGTCACCTCCTGCAGCACGATGACCTGCGCGCGCACCTGCCCCGCGTGGTCGGGCACCGGAACGGCGCGCACATCGAACACCGACGCACCATGCCGCACACTGGTGACGGCGCGCGCCTGGGCCGCCGATCGCACGGCCGCCCCGAGCGCCGTGCCCACGTCGAGCGTCGCGTCGAGCGTCTGCCCCACGAGCGAATCTGCCGACCGGTCGAGCAGCGCGCGCAGGCGAGGATTGGCGTCGAGGATGCGCCCCTCGAGGTCGAGGATCAGGATGCCGTCCGTGAGTGAGTCGACCAGTCGTCCGCGCGCCAACGGCACGAGCTCCAGCAGCCGTCCGCGCCAGGCGCCCCACCACAGGAGCAGCGCGGTGACGGCGACGCCAAAGGGCATCGGATCGTACGCGCGCGGCGCGATGCCCGAGATCAATGCGACGTTGGTGATGACCGGGGCGATCAGGGCGATGGCGAGCGGTAGACTCTGTACCCGTGTGAGTGCGCTCGCAGTGCGTCGACCACGCAGGAGCAGCACGAGCGCCGACAGCACGAGCGCGTAGTTGGTCGCCGTGAACACCCAGTAGATCGGCCCGAAG
>JALOPN010000156.1 GCA_025453875.1 Gemmatimonadaceae bacterium
TCGGAGGTGTGCCGGCCCGCCGGCCACCCTCAGCCTGCACGCGTGCGCGGGATCGAGCGAGTCCGCAACGACAATCGTCGATTGTCGGGACATCGAGCGATGCATCACGCGTGGTCCACCGACGGTGTGTCCGGACAGGGCAGACCGGCACGGCGCGTAAGCGTCGGGGCGCGCGAGCGCCGAAAGGAGCATTCGTGAAGGTTCGCAGCAGCGTCAAGCCGATCTGCGAGCACTGCAAGGTCGTCAAGCGACAGGGCGTGACTCGCATCATCTGCAAGCGCAATCCCAAGCACAAGCAGCGTCAGGGCTAAGGGGAGCGCACAGACATGGCACGTATTTCCGGCGTCGATCTCCCTCGCGACAAGAAGGTTGAGATCGGCCTCACGTACATCTTCGGCATCGGCCGCAAGATGGCCCAGAAGATCCTCGCCGCCACGGGCGTGGACAGCGCGCAGCGAGTGCGCGATCTGTCCGACGCGGACGTGAACAAGCTGCGTCAGGAGATCGAGCGCAATCATCGCGTGGAAGGTGCGTTGCGCACCGAGGTCGCGATGAACGTCAAGCGCCTCATGGACATCGGCTCGTATCGGGGCTCGCGGCATCGTCGCGGCCTGCCGGTGCGTGGTCAGCGGACGCACACCAACGCGCGCACCAAGAAGGGGCCGCGCCGCGCCATTGCGGGCAAGAAGAAGGTGACCAAGTAACCCATGGCTACCGCAAAGAAGAGCAAGCGCGTCGTCGAGGCCGAAGGCATCGCCCACGTCAGCGCCACGTTCAACAACACGACCATCACGATCACGGACTTGCACGGCAACGCCGTGTCGTGGGGATCAGCCGGCAAGGCCGGGTTCAAGGGCTCCAAGAAGTCGACGCCGTTCGCGGCGACGGTGGCGGGCGAGCAGTGCGCGCGCGAGGCCATGTCGGCCGGTGTGCGTCGCGTGCACGTCCGCGTGCAGGGGCCCGGCAGCGGCCGCGAGTCGGCCATTCAGGCCCTCTCCACGGCGGGTCTGCAGGTCAAGTCCATTCGTGACGTCACGCCGATTCCGCACAACGGCTGCCGTCCGCCCAAGCGTCGGAGGGTCTGATCATGGCTCGTTATACCGGACCGTCCTGCCGTCAGTGCCGGCGCGAAGGCACGAAGCTGTTCCTGAAGGGCACGAAGTGCTTCACGGAGAAGTGCCCCGTCGAGCGTCGTCCGTACGCGCCGGGCCAGCACGGCCAGGCGACGGCACGTCGTCGCAAGATGTCGGAGTACGCCAAGCAGCTGCGTGAGAAGCAGAAGATCAAGCGCACGTATGGCGTGAGCGAGAAGCAGTTCCGCAACACCTTCGAGAAGGTGGCGTCGCTGCCTGGCATCACCGGTCACAACCTGCTCGCGGCGCTCGAAACGCGCCTCGACAACGTGGTGTACCGCATGGGCTTCGCGCCGAGCCGCAAGGCCGCGCGTCAGCTGATTCGCCATCGTCACATCGAGGTGAAGCAGCGCAAGGTCGACATCCCGTCGTACCAGGTGCGCCCGGGTGAGGAAGTGCGCGTGAAGGCGAGTTCGCGTGAGCTGCTGCTCGTGCAGGCGGCGATGGAGCAGGCGTCGCGCGGCGCGCCGATGTCGTGGATCGCGGTCGACCGCGAGTCGTTCAGTGGGCGAGTGCTGGAGCGTCCGATTCGTTCGGCGATCCCGCTGGCCGCGCAGGAACAGCTCGTCGTCGAGTTGTACTCGAAGTAACCAGGAGTCGACGGCGCGTCGCAGGGCGCGCCGTTCGCCTCCGGTCGGGACCCGCTCTCCCATACGAGCGTGCCGCGCGGCGGGGCGAGGCACGGCGTCGCGCGTGACGCGAGTGCGTTGCGCGTGAGACCACCCTTTGCGATTCACGAATCATGTCGAATACGATTGATCTGAGCGGACTGGTGCGGCCGCAGCTCGTCGAGGCGACGACGCGCGACGACCAGCCGTTGATGGCCGAGTTCCGGTTGCAGCCGCTCGAGCGTGGCTTCGGCCACACGCTCGGCAATGCGATGCGTCGTCTGCTGCTGTCGTCGCTGCGCGGCTCGGCCGTGTGGGCGTTTCGCATCGACGGCGTGGTGCACGAGCACCAGACCATCGCCGGCGTCATCGAAGATGTGCACCAGATCGTGGCCAACCTGAAGACGCTCACGCTCGCGCTCCCGGACGATGTGGAGCACGCCGTGCTGCGCTTCAAGAAGGTGGGCCCCGGGGCGGTGACGGGCGCCGATGTCGCCGGTTCCGGCGCGGTGCGCGTCATCAACCCGGCGCACCACCTGTTCACGATCTCCGACGATCGGGAACTGTCGGTGGAGCTGTACGTGAACAAGGGGCGTGGCTACGTCGAGTCGGAGCAGCACCCCGTCGATCGCGCGCTTCCCGTCGACACGGTGCGCATCGATGCGATCTACAATCCGGTGCGTCGCGCCAACTTCACGGTGGGCGAGACCCGCGTGGGACAGCGCACCGACTACGACCGTCTCACCCTGACGGTCGAAACCAACGGGACGATCTCCCCGCAGGAGGCCGTGTCGTACGCGGCGGCGCTGGCGCAGACCCACTTCCAGTATTTCGTGGGCTTTGGGTCCTCGGCGTCCGTCTCGATGGGCGCGGCGGACGCGGCGGCCAACAGCGACGCGCAGCGGCTCTCCCAGCTGTTCAAGACCCCGATCGATGACCTCGAGCTGTCGGTCCGATCGGTCAACTCACTGAAGAACTCGAACATTCGCTCGCTCGGTGATCTGGTGCGCCAGACCGAAGCGCAGATCCTGCAGGTGAAGAACTTCGGCAAGAAGTCGCTGAACGAAATCGCCGACCTCCTCGAGCGGCAGGGACTGAACTTCGGCATGCGGTACGAGGAGTCGCCCGCCGAGGGTGTTCGTATTCTGGATATGGGGACGCCCCCCAGCCGGGCCGCGGAGAACGCGCCGGACGACGACGAGGACGACGAGGACTGAAGTCATGCGCCATCGCAAGGCCACCCGCCAGCTCCGGCGGACGAGCGAACAGCGGCTCGCGCTGCTGCGGAATCTCGCCACCTCGCTCATCGAGGCGGGCGCGATCGAAACCACTGAAGCCAAGGCGAAGGAGCTCCGTCCCTTCGTCGAGAAGCTGATCACGAAGGCCCGCTCCGGCACGCTCCACGCGCGCCGGCTCGCGGGACGCCATGTGCGCAAGCGTGAAGCGGCCGACAAGCTCTTCCAGGAGCTCGGCCCCAAGTTCGCGACGCGTCCGGGCGGCTACACGCGCATTCTCAAGACCGGTCACCGCAAGGGTGACGGGGCGGAGATGGCGCGGATCGAACTCATCCTGAACTGAGGCCCGCACCCATGGCCATCAATCGCAGTCGCTGCTGGTCGTGCGGCAAGGGCGTCGCCTACGGCAACTCGGTCTCGCACGCCAACAACAAGACGCGTCGCGTCTGGCGCCCCAACCTCCAGGTTGCGCGCGTCCAGCACGAAGGGCAGATCATCAAGGTCAAGGTCTGCACTCGCTGCCTCGCCGCCGGCAAGGTCCAGCGCGCGCCGCGCGGTCAGGTCGCCGTCGCGTAATATTCGCGCGGCTCGTGTGAAGCGGCGGGGGGTCCGGCATCCGGACTTCCCGCCGTCGCACATCGGGCCATGTCGCCCCTCTCACCGCTTCTGCTCATGCCTACCGCCCTGATCACCGGCGTGACCGGCCAGGATGGCTCGTATCTCGCCGAACTGCTGCTCGCCAAGGGCTATCGCGTCGTCGGGGTCGTGCGTCGGTCCTCGACCACGCCCTACGAGCGCATCGCACATCTCGTCGATCACATCGAACTCATCTCGGCCGACCTGCTCGATCAGACGTCGCTCACCGACGCGGTCGCCGCTGTGCAGCCTGATGAGATCTACAATCTCGCCGCGCAGAGCTTCGTCCAGACGTCGTGGACACAGCCCGTGCTCACCGGCGAGTTCACCGCCCTCGGTGTCACGCGCATGCTCGAGGCGATGCGCAAGGCGGCGCCGAACTCCCGCTTCTATCAGGCGTCGTCGAGCGAACAGTTCGGCAAGGTCGTCGAAACACCGCAGCGCGAGAGCACACCGTTCTATCCGCGCTCGCCCTATGGCGTGGCCAAGGTGTACGGGCACTGGATCACCGTGAACTATCGCGAGAGCTTCGATCTCTTCGCGGTTTCCGGGATCCTCTTCAACCACGAATCGCCGCGTCGTGGCCTCGAGTTCGTCACGCGCAAGATTTCCGATGGCGTCGCGCGCATCAAGCACGGCCTCGCCGACGAACTGCGCCTCGGCAATCTCGACGCGCGTCGCGACTGGGGCTTCGCGGGCGACTACGTCGAAGCGATGTGGCGCATGCTGCAGTCCGACACGCCCGACGACTACGTGATCGGCACGGGTGAGACATACTCCGTGCGGCAGTTCTGCGAAGCCGCGTTCGGCGCCGTGGGGCTCGACTGGCAGACGTACGTCAAGCAGGACGAGCGCTTCTTCCGTCCGGCCGAAGTCGACCTGCTCGTGGCCGATCCGAGCAAGGCGAAGGAACAGCTCGGCTGGACGCCATCGGTGAGCTTCGAGGAGTTGGTGCGCCGCATGGTCGAGGCCGACATGGACCGCTGGGCCGCTCGCACGCGGTGAGCACGCCTCGTGTCGGAGCTACGCGCGCATGAGCGCGCGTGGCCGAGCCTTGGTGACAGGGGCGGCCGGCTTCGTCGGTCGCCACTTGTCGTCGGCGTTGCTCGCCGACGGGTGGGACGTGACGGGCACGGCGTTGAGCGCCCCGGAGGCGGCGCACGCCGACGTGACCTGGGTGTGCGGTGATCTGCGCGACGACGCGCACGTGGCCGAGGCCGTCGCCACGGCGCGCCCCGATCTGGTAGTCCACCTCGCCGCGATCTCGCACCTGCCCACCGCAGCAAACGCGCCCGCCGTGGCCTGGGAGACGAACGTCACCGCGACGGTGCGCCTGCTCCATGTGCTTGCGCAGGCACACGCGGCCGGGACGTTGGCACCACGCGTGCTCATCATCGGCAGCGCCGAGCAGTACGGTCGGCAGCCTGACGACAGCGGCCCCATCCGGGAGTCGGCCGCGCTCGCGCCGCGCACGGTGTACGCGGC
>JALOPN010000157.1 GCA_025453875.1 Gemmatimonadaceae bacterium
GCTGGCCGAGCGCATCTACGATCGCGCCGAACGTATCGGGTTGCTGCCGAGCGGTGGCTCCGACTGGCACGGCAACACCGATGGCGCGCGACAGCTGGGCGGACAACATGTGCCGTACATCTGGCTGACGCGACAGGACGACGCGATGCGCGAGCGCGACGGGTGAACAGCGCTCGTGTCGCGCTGGTGACCGGAGGGGCGCGACGCGTGGGGGCCGCCATCGTGCGTGCACTCGCCGAGCACGGTTGTCGCGTGGTGATTCACGCGGCGCAAAGCATGGATGAGGCGGAGCGCCTGGCCGATGCTGTGCGCGCGAACGGTGCTGACGCGCGTGTCGTGCGGGCCGACCTGCGCGGGCGCGAAGCGCCAGCGGAGCTGGTGCGCGAGGCGGTCGAGCAGTTCGGTCGCCTCGACATCGTGGTGAACTCGGCGGCGAACTTCCTGCACGCGCCGCTCGAGGCGATCACGCCGCAGCTCTGGGACGAGGCCTTCGCGCTCAATGCGCGCGCGCCGTTCTTCGTGGCGCAGGAAGCCGCGCGCCATCTGCCAGACGGCGGGGTCATCATCAACATCGTCGATCACCTGGCCTTCGAGACGATGCCCACGATGGCGGCGCACGCCGCGTCAAAAGCCGCGCTTGTGCACGTCACGCGCACCTTGGCGCGCGCGCTCGCACCTCGCATTCGAGTCAACGCCATCGCGCCCGGACTCGTCGCCGCGCCGGAGTCGTGGGGGAGTGGCGAACTGATGCGGTTCCTGCGTGATGTGCCGCTGGGACGCGCAGGATCGGAGAGTGATGTGGCGCACGCCGTTCGCTGGCTGATCGACGCGACCTACGTGACGGGCATCGTGTTGCCAGTGGATGGCGGGCGTGGTGTGAAGGCCTGATGCCGGCGGGCCGCGCGAGCGACGCACCGTTCGCGTGCGACGAAGTGGTGGTCATCGGCGGCGGATGCTACGGCCGCTGGTACACGCAGCAGCTCGATCGTGCCGTGCGGGCGGGGGCCGCGCACATCGGCCGCGTGATCGTCGTGGATCGCGATTCGACGTGTCGTGTGCTGGCCGAACGCGCGACGTTCACGGCGCTGACGCTGGACGTCGCTGTGGCATCGTGGGGCGAGTTCCTGCGCCCGTGGCTCGATGAGGTCGTCGAGCGCGGTGAGCGCGGGCCCACACGCATGCTGGTGCCCTCGCCGCTCATGCCGCATCTGCTGCTCGAGTGGCTGGAGGCGCGGGCTCAGACACGCTGGCCGGCGCGCGCCGTGCACGTCGTGCCGCTCGAGGCCGCGACAGGTGGTGCCGTGCCGCCCGTGCCGTGGCAACGATCGGCGCCGGACGCGCGCCACTATGTGTCCTTCGCCGAGTGGATGTGCCCGATCAACTGCATCGAACCGTCCACCTGTCCGAAGACGCGCGGGCCGCGTGACTGGAGCATGCCGGCGGCGCTCACGGGCTGGCTTCCCACGGCGCAGGGCGGGGAACTCCCGCTCCGTGGACCCATTATCTTCCCATGCCTGCACCGGACGTGGGGCGTCGGCATGATCGACGCCGCCGCGATCCGCGCTGCGGACGCCACGCTGGCGTCCGCCGCAGCTGACGGCCCCGCGCGGGTCCTCGTCGGCTCGGTGTCGCATTGTCACGGAGCGCTTGGCGTCCTGCACGTCGGCTGACGATCGGCGCTCCCGTTTCCTCGGTGTGTCGTTCATGTCCAAGACTCGTGAATCGGTGGTCATTATCGGGAGCGGCCCGGCCGCCTGGACCGCTGCGGTGTACGCCTCGCGCGCCAAGCTCGACCCCGTCGTGTACGAAGGCGAGATCTCCCGCGACATGGTGCCCGGCGGCCAGCTCATGTTCACCACCGACATCGAGAACTTCCCCGGATTTCCGGAAGCGCTCGGCGGCACAGAACTCATGGAGCGCATGAAGACGCAGGCCGTGCGATTCGGAACGCGGGTGGTGTCGGAGAACATCGACGCCGTGGAGTTCGGCACGCACCCGTTCGTGTTGCACACGAGCGGTGGAGCGCGAATCACGGCCGACGCCGTCATCGTGGCCACCGGAGCACGTGCGAACTGGCTCGGGCTGCACAACGAAGAGCGACTCGCGCGAAGCGGCGGTGGCGTGTCGTCATGCGCCGTGTGCGATGGTGCGCTACCCGCGTTCCGCGAGCAGCGACTCGTGGTCGTGGGCGGCGGGGACTCCGCGATGGAAGAGGCACTGTATCTCACCAAGTTCGCGAGCGAGGTCGTGATCGTGCATCGCCGCGACAGCTTCCGCGCGAGCAAGGTGATGGCCGATCGTGTGCTGCAGCATCCCAAGGTGAAGGTCGAGTGGAACGCGGCGGTGGTGGATGTGCTGGGTGACGACTTCATCACGGGCGTGCGGCTGCGCGATACACGCGACGGCAGCGAGCGCGAGATCGCGTGCGGCGGGATGTTCGTGGCGATCGGGCACACGCCCAACACCTCGTTCCTCGGCGGACAGTTGGCGTTGCACGACAACGGCTACATCGCGACGCCCGAATCGTGGCGCACCGTGACGAGTGTGCCCGGTGTGTTCGCGGCGGGCGACGTGATGGACAGCTACTATCGACAGGCCATTTCGGCGGCCGGCTCGGGGTGCATGGCGGCGCTCGAGGCCGAGCGGTGGCTGGCGCACCATGCCGCGCCGGCCGATGCCGCGGCGGCCGGAGCGCACGCGTGATCGTCACGTCGGCCACGGTCGGGCCGCTGCAGGAGAACGCCTGGCTCGTGGTCGATGCCGACGCGCGCGAAGCCGTCCTGATCGATCCCGGTGATGAGCCCGATCGGCTCGCGGCGCTCGTGGAGGCCTCGGGCGCGCGTCTGACCGCGATCTGGCTCACGCACGCGCACGTCGATCATGTCGGCGCCGTGGCCGCGCTCGTCGAACGGTACGACGTGCCCGTGGCGCTGCATCCGGCCGATCGGCTCCTCTACGATCGCGCGCCCGAAATCGGACGCATGTACGGCATGACGATTCCCTCGCTGCCGGCACCATCGCTCGAACTCGCCGAAGGGCAGACGGTGCGCGTCGGCACGCAGGCCTTCACGGTGTGGCACGTGCCGGGTCATGCGCCGGGGCACGTGCTCTTCATCGGCGAGACGGTGGCGTTCGTGGGCGATCTCGTGTTCGCCGGCTCCATTGGCCGGACCGATCTGCCACTCTCCGATCCGGCCGCGATGCGTCGCTCGCTCGCCCGGGCCGCCACCCTGCCTGCGTCGCTGACGCTGCATCCGGGCCACGGCCCGAGTACGGACATGGCCCGCGAGTTGTCCGTCAATCCGTTCCTGTCCGGTCTCGCCCGTCCGATTGGCTCCTGAGCGCCGCTCGCGGGTATATGCTCCATTCCCTGCCGCGGCACCTCCTTCCACGATCGCCTCGTATGCCGTCCACTCCGCGCTTCGTCTTTACCGCCGACACGTCCCTGCGCGTGCTTCGACGCTCGCTGCTGCCGATGGCGGCCGCCTCGCTCCTCACGGGTTGTCTCGACTCCGAAGGCTTCGAGACCAACAACCGCTACGGTTCGATCACCATCGAGTCGTCCGGGGCGACGAATGGGCGCGCGCAGGCCACCGCGGTCGCGTCATTCTTCCGCGGCAACGAACTCACGTTGCCCACGAGCCGCATCACCGCCGACAACTGCGGCACGTTCAACTACACCACCGAGACGTTCACGCCGGGTGATCTGACGGCGGGGAACGAGTTGCAGCTGCAGGTGGGCTCGGCCAGCTACCGCATGGCGGAGTCGCCGCAGGTGCCGCGTCTGTACGTGCTGTCGGGACAGCAGTCGTTCTCCTATGGCACCGGTGATTCGCTGCGCGTCTCGGTGCCGGGATCGCCCGGCGGTTTCCCGGCCGGGCAGGTGGCAGTGCGTCTCGCCGAGCCCGTTCAGCTCGGACCCGTGAGCGGTGGCGCCATCAACGAGGACTTCCCGGTGTCGTGGACGTCCACCGGCGATGAGAACTCGAGTGTCATCGTGTCGCTGCGCTACACCACGTCGGCCACCACCACCACGCCCAACGCCCAGGTGCTCTGCATCGTGCGCGACAATGGGGGCTTTGCGGTGCCCGCGAACCTGCTCGGCAACTACTACACGTCCAATCCGGTGGCGCGTGAGTTGAACGTGATGCGCTGGCGCACCAACACCGCCACGGTCGATGATCGCACCACGATCTACATCGTGTCGACCGCCGACACCACGGTCTTCGCGCTCCCCTGAGCCGTCCCGGTGGGGCACCGCCGTTCTGCCGGTGCCCCGGTTCGCTTGCCTGAGTCCCCCCGCTCTCCGTAGACTCCCTGCATGCGCATCACCACCTGGGCCGAGTACGGCCTGATCTGTGCCCTGCATCTGGCCCGTCGTCCCGACGACGGGCCGATCACCGGGCGCGACATCGCGGCCACCGAGCGGCTCTCGGGCGACTATGTCGAGCAGATCCTGCTGCGGCTGCGTCGGGCCGGGCTCATCAAGAGCACGCGCGGCGCACGTGGTGGCTATCAGCTCGCGCGCGCCGCCGCGGCGATCACCGTGCGTGATGTGATCAAGGCGTCGGAGCTGTCCACGTTTGAACTCCACTGCGTCTCGCATCCGGTGGACAGTTCGCGGTGCGCCGACTCGGCCGAATGCAGCATTCGGCCCGTGTGGATGCTGCTGCAGCAGCGCATCGATGAAGTGCTCGACAGCGTCTGCCTCGAGGATCTGCTGGCGCAGGAATCGACGGTGCGTGAACGCGTCGGGCTGCCGCTTGGCGGCGACGCGGCGGTGGCGCTCGCGGCCGCGCGGACGCTTCCCATCGTGCGCGAGTAGGCCGCGTGGGATTTCTGTCGAATCGTCGTGAGGCCAAGCGTCGACAGGAGGCGGCCGAGCGCTATCTCGCGGCGATTCTGCGTCCCGCCGACGCCGATGACGTGCGGTGGCTGTCCGAGATCGCCGGGTCGAGTGACGAGACGGTGCGTCGCGAGCTGTCGTTTGCCGTGCGCGCGATCGCGCTCATCGTGGCCGAGCGTGACGCACTCGATGATCGCACGGCCGCCGATGTCGCGCACGCGATCGAGGCG
>JALOPN010000158.1 GCA_025453875.1 Gemmatimonadaceae bacterium
CTGATACAGATCGTAGCCGGGAATGAGGAACGCCTTGCCGATCGTCTGGTTGCCCTGCTGCATCACCGTGCTGCCCACCGTGCCCGTCAACCCACGCCATGCCGGATGCTTCCACCGGACATCGACGGAGTTCGTGAACAGACGGAGATGAAACGCCGGGGTGTTGCGAAAACGGAGTGGGCCATGGTTGTCGTACTCGCGCCGGTCGTTGAACTGTAGTCCGTACACGAGGTCGATCTCTCCGCGCGACGCCGTTTCGAGTGTCGTCCGCCAGCGCGCGGCGGTGTGCGACACACGCTGGTTCGGGCGACCGATCTCGTACGAGAAGGCCGAGTCGCGCGGCGCGGTCATCATGGCGCGCTGCAGGTCGTCGAAGTTGCCGGCGTGCGCCTGTCGCAACACGCCGAGCTCGGTGCCGAAATGCGAGAGCGCGAGCTCACTCGTTCCCCACGCGCGCTGCACACCGAACGTCGCGCTGCCGTTGAGTTCGCGAAACCCGGTATTCGACAGGAAGTAGTCCGGGGTGGCCGCGTTGCCCGCGAGGCGCGAGGACAGCCGCACACGATAGCCGGTGCGACCGATCGTCGGCAGCATCAGACCACCGCCTTGCACCGACAGCGACAGGGCCCCCTGCCGACTGTTCGTGAACGAGTTGAGCGCCAGCTCGCCACGCGCGCGTCCGGTATCGGCCACCATCGCGTGATCGACGCGCACGACACCGCCCAGCGCGTCCGGACCGTAGAGCACCGTCGCCGCGCCGCGCACCACCGTGATCGCGTCGGCGTCGAAGCTGTCGAGGTTGGGCGCGTGCTCGGTGCCCCACTGCTGGTCTTCCTGCCGCAGGCCACCGTTCATCACGAGCACGCGCTGCGAGTTGAGACCGCGAATCACTGGCTTGGCAATGCTCGGTCCCAGCTGAATCACGGAGACGCCCGGCAGGTGCTTGAGCGTCTCACCGAGCGTCTGGCCGCGCACGGCATTGAGCGCGTCGCGGTCGAGCGTGCTCACGGCCGCCACGCGCTCGAGCGCTTCGACGACCGTGTCGGCTTCGATCGTGACGCCCGCGAGCTGCACCGGCGCTTCGGTCAGCGCGAGCGTGAGGACCACATCGTCGCGCGTGAGATCGACGGTGCGCTCGAGCGGGCGAAAGCCAAGCCGCCGGATGCTCAGCAGGACCGGCTGCGCCGGCAGATCGCGAAAGTCGAAGCGGCCGGCCGCGTCGGAGCGCGTGCGCCGCTGCTGCTGGCCGCGACCGATGGCCCAGACCACGCTGACCTCCGCGTCGTCGAGCGGCGTGTTGGCCCCCGATTGCGTCAGCGTCCCGTGCAGATGCCGCAGCTGCGCGCGGACGGCCACCGGCCATCCCATCGTGAGCGCGCCGAGCACCGCCGACACGGCGAGGTGGCGGCGAAGCGCACGGAACGGCTCGATGAAACGGGACACGGCGACGGGCAGCGAGAGCGAGCGGGGGGTCGCGGACGAGATCGCGCTTGACCCCAGACACATGATAGATAATGAGAGGCCGCAATCAGTTCCAGCGCGACCCGGGCACGCGGCGGTAGACTCCCGGTACCCCGCCGATTGCGTTCGTTCTCCTGTGAGCTCCCTCGTGGCACCCACCCGACGTGATGCCGTCCGCGCCCTGGCCGCCGTCAGCGCGCTCCCCGCGCTCCGCGCGTTGCACGCGCTCGCCGAGCAGAGCGCGCATCGCACCCCGGGCGACCTCGCCGGCGATCAGGACTATTGGGACCAGATCCGGCGTGCGTACGACATCACGCCCGACTTCATCCAACTCGAGAACGGCTATTTCTCGCCCTGCGCGCGCGACGTGCACGAGCGCTATCTCGCGCACCTGCGCATGGTGAACGCGCGCTCCTCGCATTACATGCGTACACAGCAGGTGGACGACAAGCACGCCGCGCGCCGCGCACTGGCCGCCGCGTTCGGGTGCGACGAGGCCGAACTGATCATCACGCGCAATACCACCGAGTCGCTCGACACCGTCATCTCCGGCTTCGACTGGCGCGCCGGCGACGAAGCCGTGATGGCCGAGCAGGACTACGGCGCGATGCTCGATCACTTCGCACTCATGGAGCGGCGCCATGGACTCGTGCGGCGTGTGATCTCGCTACCCATGGATCCGTCGTCCGACGACGAGATCGTGGCCGCGTACGAGCGCGCCATCACGCCGCGCACGCGTCTGCTCATGGTGTGCCATCTCGTCAACATCACGGGCCAGGTGCTCCCCGTGCGCGCGATCACCGCCATGGCGCACCGCCACGGCGTACAGGTTCTGGTAGACGGTGCGCACGCGTTTGCCCATCTGGACTTCACACGCGCCGACCTCGGCCCCATCGACTACTACGGCACGAGTCTGCACAAATGGCTCGGCACACCACTCGGCGCGGGCTTTCTCTACGTGCGACGTGACCGCATCGCGCCCCTCTGGCCGCTCTTCGGGGATCGCGGCTTCGCCGACGACGACATCGCCAAGCTCAATCACACCGGCACGCATCCGGTAGCCACCGATCTGGCCATCACGGACGCACTCGCCTTTCACGACGCCATTGGTCTCGCGCGCAAGGGCGCGCGCCTGCGCTGGTTGCAGCGTTACTGGACGACGCGCGTGCGTGATCTGCCCGGCATCGTGTTCAACACGCCACGCGAGGAATCGCGCACGGCGGCCATCGCGAACGTCGGCGTTCTCGGCATCGCCCCCGGTGAGCTCGCGCGTCGATTGCTTGCCGACCACGGCATCTTCACCGTGGCCATCGACGGCGCCGGCGTGCACGGCGTGCGCGTGACACCGCATCTCTTCACCACCACCGCCGAGCTCGATCGTCTGGTGGATGCGCTAACCCGGATCGCACATGCGTGACGTGCGCCGACAGGGAGCCCGCGCCGCGCGTGTTGTCCTCGCACTCGCAGTGCTCGGCAGCGCGTGTCGACCGGGGAAGGACGCGTCTTCCGCCAGCGCCGTGTCTCTCGACGATCCGGCAGCACGGCGCACCATCACCGAGCGGCTCGGTGGTCCGCTCGTCGACCATCATGTGCACATCCTCGGCCCCGATGTGATCCGCGACTGGCGAGCGGTTGGCGTCAACTTCTCGCGTCCGGATTCGACGTACACCTCCGTGGCGGCCTGGATGGCATCACGTGGACTTGATTCAACGCACGTGCAAGCGCTCGTGCTGGTGCCGATGGCACAACTCTATGGTGACGCCGAGTTCGTCGAGGCGCTCAAGATCGATGCAACCGCCGTGCAGGCCCGCGTCGCCCGCGAAAATGATCACGTCGCACGTGAGGCCGCCCAGCATCCGACGCGCGCCGTTGCCCTGTGTGCCGCTCCGGTGCTCGCGGACTTTGCCGAAGCCGAGCTCGTGCGTTGTCTCGCGCATCCGCAGACGACCGGCATCAAGTTGCATCTGGCCGCATCGGGTGTGGATTTGCGAGAACCCGCCCATGTCACGCGAACCGCAGCGCTGATCGCCTTTGCCGCGGCGCAGAACGTCCCCGTGCTGCTGCATCTCGATACACAGCAACGCGGAACCGAAACCACCGATGTGCGCGCATTCCTCGATCGCGCGCTCGGCCCCGTGGCGTCGCTACCGGTGATCATCGCGCATGCGGGAGGCAGTGGCGGGTATGGCGCGTGGACGCGCAGTGTGCTCCGCACGATCCTCGCGTGGCGCGATAGCGTCGATGCACTCGGGCCCGCGCCGCGTCCCGTCTACATCGATCTCTCGGCGGTATTGCTCGACGAACCATCGGAGGGCGTGCCCGCGAGCACCACCGAGGAGCGCGCGGCATTACGCGTGGATGTGCGCGCGGCAGGCCTTGACCGCTTCGCGTTCGGCAGCGATTCGCCGGTGTTTCATCCGCTGCAAAGCGCCGAGACGCTCCGCGCGGCTCTGGCGCTTTCGTCGAAGGAGGCCCGGGAACTTTTCTCCCGGCCGGTCCCTGCGTTCTTCTCCTCGGTTGACGCTCGGGGAACGGGCCGCGCGATCACGCGCGACTGAGCCCACCCCGCGTCCCACCAACGGCCGCCCACAGCGCCTGCTCCACGCTCACCGGAGTCCACGGCGCACCGAGCGAGGCCGCGCGATCGCGGATGGCCGTGGCGTAGCGTCCGTAGTAGCCGGCGGTGAAGGCGACCGGCCCGAGGTCGGGAATCTGCGCGGCGACCACTTCGTCGAAGAACGGATACTCCTCGGGTGCGTACGCCGCGAGCACGGCCGACGCTGTCGCCGGCCCCACCCCCGCCAACTGGGCGAGGCGCGTGATCGGTCGCCCGGGGTGCGGCACCAGTGCGAACGCGTCCGTGCCCGCCGAGCTCACCTCATCAGGGGTATTGCCGCGCACCAGCACGAGATTGCGCGCTCGCCACACGCCTCGGGCCATCTTCCATTCCGTGACGCGTACAAGCTCGTCGTGCCGAAGCGAGGCAGGCGAACGACGGTGCAACTGCTGAGGTAGTTCGTCCCGGTACCATCGCTCGTGCGCAGGCAATGAGGCGACACCCTGTGCCTCGATGACGGCGTCGTACGTGGCCAGCGCTGAACGCCAGCGCGCCTCGTCAGGAGAGGACCAGAGGGGAATGGGCATGTGAAACGTCGTCCAACCGGCGGCGAAGCCGGGATCGGCGCGGAAATGGCGAAATCGCGTCATGCGCGTGCGGGTTGCGGCCGATACTATGCTGCAACGCGCATGTCCGCACGCAACCGTCTCCCCCGCCACACGCCACGTTCCGCGCACCGCCTGCTGGCCGGGGCGCTGGCCGCCGCCTGTCTGCTGCCGCCTACCCTGACCGCCACGGCGCAAAGCGCCAGCGCGCAAAGCGCCTCCGCGCAGAGCACCACGGCGCGCACCGCCGAGTCGCCGTCGCAGGTGCGACGCGAGCTCGACCAGTGGCTCGCCCGACGCGCCGCCGACAGCAGCCGTGTCGCGCCCACCATCGATCGCCCGCTGGCCGACACCTGGCGACGCTACGCGGAGGCGCTCGAGCTCGCACTGCAGGACGACAGCGCGATCGCCGCCTGGCGCGCCGCGCTCACCGTCGCGGAGCG
>JALOPN010000159.1 GCA_025453875.1 Gemmatimonadaceae bacterium
CGATGCGATTGCGAAGGTGGATGGGCTCGAACTGGTGGCCGTGTGTGATGCCGTGGCCGAGCGTGCGCAGGCCGC
Organism: Gemmatimonadaceae bacterium; assembly: GCA_025453875.1. Classification (GTDB taxonomy): domain Bacteria; phylum Gemmatimonadota; class Gemmatimonadetes; order Gemmatimonadales; family Gemmatimonadaceae; genus JAABRT01. Next base: position 76 of record JALOPN010000159.1, read on the forward strand.
CGCCGAGCAGCAGCGCGTGCCGGCATTCACCAATCTTGACGAAATGCTCGCGCAGGTCGCGTGTGATGCCGTCGTGATCGCCACGCCGTCGGGGCTGCACCCGCAGCACGGCATCACGGTCGCGCGTGCGGGCAAGCATGTGATTGCCGAGAAGCCCATGGCCATCACGCTGCACGCGGCCGACGCGCTCGTGCAGGCGTGCGACGACGCCGGCGTTCGACTGTTCGTGGTGAAGCAGAATCGCCTCAATCCGCCGATTCAGTTGCTGCGCCGTGCGATCGACAAGGGGCGCTTCGGCAAGCTCTTTGTCGCGAATTGCACCGTGCGCTGGACGCGGCCGCAGGAGTACTACGATCAGGCGCCGTGGCGCGGCACGTGGGAGTTTGACGGCGGGGCGTTCATGAACCAGGCGTCGCACTACGTCGATCTCGTGCAGTGGCTCGTGGGGCCGGTGGAGAGCGTGATGGCGAAGACCGCCACGCTGGCGCGTCGCATCGAGGCCGAGGACACCGGCGCGGCGATCCTGCGCTTCCGCAACGGTGCGCTCGGGGTGCTCGAGGTGACCATGCTCACATACCCGAAGAACCTCGAAGGCTCGATCACGCTGCTCGGCGAGCGCGGCACGGTGAAGATCGGTGGGACGGCCGTGAACCGGGTCGAGCACTGGGACTTCGCCGACTACGACGACGACGACAAGCTCGTCGAGTCGGTGGCCACCAGCCCGCCCACGGTGTACGGGTTCGGGCACGAGGGGTACTACCGCAACGTCCTCGCGGTGCTGCGGGGCGAGGCCCAGCCAGACACCGATGGGCGAAGCGGCCGCAAGTCGCTCGAGCTCATCCTTGGCATCTACGAATCCGCCCGGACCGGGCGCGAGGTCCCGCTGCCGCTGCGCAGCGGTCCCGCGTGACCTCGGGCGCTCCCGACTCTTCCTTACTTCGATGCCCGTACCGCTTCTCGACCTGAAGGCCCAGCACGCCACCATCCGCGACGATGTCGTCGCCGCGGCCATGGCGGTCATCGACGCGCAGGCGTTCATCCTTGGCGACCCCGTGGGGGAGCTGGAGTGTGACGTCGCGGGGCTGTCGCACACCAAGTACGCCGTGGGGTGCGCCAATGGGACCGACGCGATCCTGCTGGCGCTCCGCGCACTCGGGGTGGGGCGTGACGACGAGGTCATCACCACGCCGTTCACGTTCTTTGCCACGGCCGGCGCCATCCACAACGTGGGCGCGCGCCCGGTGTTCGTGGACATCGATCCGCGCACGTACAACATCGATCCGGCCGCGGTCGCCGCGGCGATCACGCCGCGCACGAAGGCCGTGATCGTGGTTGACCTGTTCGGACAGATGGCCGCGATCGAGCAGGTACGGGCGCAGGTGGGCACGCTGCCCATCATCGAAGACGCGGCGCAGAGCATCGGCGCGCGTCGTCAGATCGACGGGCAGTGGGTCATGGCCGGTGAAGCCGCCGATATCGGCACGTTCAGCTTCTTCCCGTCGAAGAACCTGGGCGGCTGGGGCGACGGTGGGCTGGCGGTCACGCAGCAGGACGCGCTCTTCGAAGCGCTCATGAAGCTGCGGACGCACGGGAGCCGGCGCACGTACTACCACGAGATCGTCGGTTACAACAGCCGCCTCGATGCGTTGCAGGCCGCCGTCCTGCGCGCGAAGCTTCCGCATCTGGCCGGCTGGAGCGCCAAGCGCCGTGAGAATGCGGCCTACTACACGGCCGCGTTCGCCGATCTCGAGTGGCTCACGCCGCCGTACATCGACCCGGCCAACGAGTCGATCTTCAACCAGTACACCATTCGGGTAGCCGAGCGCGATGCGCTGCAGGCGCACCTCAAGGCGGCCGGCATCGGCACTTCGGTGTACTATCCGCTGCCGCTGCACCGTCAGCCGTGCTTTGCGTACCTTGGCTATGCCGAGGGGGCGTGCCCGGAGTCCGAGCGTGCGTCGCAGCAGGTGCTCTCGCTCCCGATCTTCCCCGAACTTACCCGTGCCCAGCTCGACGAGGTCGTGCAGGCGGTGCGGTCCTTCCCCGGGCGCTGAGTCGCCCTTTCTCCGGAGACTCCCCTCCATGCAGGATCAGTTGCTCGCGAAGATCCAGGATCGCTCGGCGATCGTTGGCGTCATTGGCCTCGGCTACGTCGGTCTCCCGCTCGCGATGGAGTTCGCGAAGGCGGGGTTCCGCGTCATCGGCTACGACGTGAGCCAGCGCGTGGTGGACCTCCTGAACAGCGGCGCGTCGCACATCCAGGACGTGAAGTCGGCGGATGTGGCCGAGGCGATCGCCAACGGCACCTTCACGGCGACGACCACCGAGGCGCGCCTCGGCGAGTGCGACGCGATCTCGATCGCGGTGCCCACGCCACTCTCCAAGACGCGTGATCCGGACATGGCCTACGTGCTCGCGGCGGCCGACGCCGTGCAGCGGCACGCGCACCCGGGGCTGCTCGTGGTGCTCGAGAGCACGACGTACCCCGGCACCACGCGTGAACTGCTGCAGCCGCGCATGGAGGCGGCCGGACTCACCGTGGGTCAGGACGTGTTTCTGGCGTTCAGCCCCGAGCGCGTCGATCCGGGCAATCCGGTGTACCAGACGCACAACACCCCCAAGGTGGTGGGGGGCATCACCCCCGGGTGCGTCACGCTCGCCAGTGCGCTCTACCAGACGTGCATCGAAACGATCGTGCCCGTCACGTCGCCGGAGTCGGCCGAGCTCGTGAAGCTGCTCGAGAACACGTTCCGGGCGGTGAACATCGGGCTGGTGAACGAAATCGCGATCGTGTGTGACAAACTGGGAGTCAACGTGTGGGAAGTGATTGACGCCGCGGCGACCAAGCCGTTCGGTTTCATGAAGTTCACACCGGGCCCCGGCATCGGCGGCCACTGCATTCCGCTCGATCCGCACTATCTCGCCTGGAAGATGCGCACGCTCAACTACAAGACGCGGTTCATCGATCTGGCGAGCGAGATCAACTCGCAGATGCCCGACTACGTCGTGGAGAAGGTGTCGCGCGCGCTGAACGATGTGTCGAAGGCCGTGCGCGGCAGCCGCGTCCTCGTGCTCGGCGTCGCGTACAAGCGCGACATCGATGACGTCCGCGAAAGTCCGGCGCTCGACATCATCCGTCTGCTCGAGGAGCGGGGCGCGCACGTCGAGTTCCACGATCCGTTCGTGACCGAGATTCGCGAGGACGGGCATGTGCGGCGGACGGTCGAGTTGTCCGACGAGATGCTGCGCTGGGCGGACGCCTGCGTGGTGGTGACCGACCACAAGTCGATCCCGTGGCAGCGCGTACTCGATCACGCCGCGCTCGTGGTCGACACGCGCAACGTGATGGGCGGACTGACGCCCGGTCGCGCGCGCGTCGTGTCGCTCGCGTCGGGGAGCGCCGCGTGATCGCTGGCGGGCGTCGCCTGACGGGTGGGCTGCTGGTTGCTGCCGCCCTCGTGTCCCTGGCGGGGTGCCGCCGGGGCTTCGAGGTGCGCGACTTCGCCAACCCCGAGGCCCTGTTTCGCGGCGCCCTGCAGGAGTTCGAGCAGGGGAAGTGGGCCAATGCGATCGTCGGCTTCGAGCGCCTGACGCTCGACCTGTCCTCGCGTGACGCACTCCTGCCGGCCACCTACTACTACCTCGCGCTCGCGCACGAGAAGCAGCGTGAGTACTTGCTGGCGGCCCAGTCGTTCGCCCGCCTGACCGACGCGTTCCCCTCGGACACGTTGGCTCCGCGGTCCATGCTGGGCGAAGGCCGGTCGTATCAGAACCTGTGGCGCCGCGTCGATCTCGATGCGGATTACGGCACGAAGGCCATCGGGACGTTGCGCGTGATGTTGACCGCGTACCCCGACGCGCCCGAAGCGGCCGAAGCGCGAGACCGGATCGCGACGCTCGAAGATCGGCTCGCGAAGAAGGACTACGAAACGGGGATGCACTATCTGCGGACCCGCAAGGCGTACGATTCGGCGATCATCTACTTCGACGACGTCATCGAGACGTACCCGTCGACGCCGACCGCGCGCCTTGCGTGGTTCGGGAAGCTGCAGGCCTTCCGCGCGCGCAAGTGGACCGACGAGGCCAAGGACGCCTGCGTCGAGATGCGCAAGAAGTACCCGTCCGATGCCGAGGTGCGCGACGCCTGTGGCACCGGCCCCGGGGCCGACAGCGTCGGCACGTTGCCGACGCCTCCGCCCGCCCCGCCGGGCGCGTGAGCGCGGCGGCGCAGGGGCTGCACCCGGCGCCTGAACGCATCGGTCTGCTCGGCGGCAGCTTCGATCCGCCCCACATCGGGCACGTGCTGCTGGCGCAGGACGCGATCGAGCAGCTGGGGCTCGACCGCCTGCTGGTGATCCCGGCCGGGACGCAACCGCTCAAGGGCGCGGTCGCCGCGCCGGCGGCCGACCGGCTGGCGATGGTGCGAGCGGCCTTTGCCGAGGTGCCGCGCGTCGCGGTGGACGCCCTCGAAATCGAACGGGGCGGGTTATCTTTCATGGTTGACACGGTGGCAACCCTGCGTCGGCGCTGGCCGGAGGCGCGGTTCCACCTGCTGTTGGGTGCGGATGCGGCGGCCGATCTGGCGCGCTGGCGTGATCCGGAACGCCTGCTGCAGATGGTGCAGCTGGTCGTGGCCGATCGCGGCGAGCCGGCCGGCCCCGATGCTGCGGCGCCCTGGCGCGATTGGCCGGACATCTGGCCACCGCGACGGCTCACCGCGCGTCGGGTCGATGTGTCGTCCTCCGAGGTCCGGGCGCGCGTGGCGGCCGGACTGTCCATTCGTGGTTTCGTCCCCGACGCCGTCGCGCAGTACGTCGCGACGTCCGGGCTGTACCTTGCGAGGAACGCATGCTGAAGGGTCTGATCAATCGCGTGTTCGGCACGCGACACGAACGCGAAGCCAAGCGGGTGCGGCCGATCATCGAGGAGATTCACTCCATCGAGGCGCTTGACCGACAGATCGCGGAGCTGAAGGAAGCGAAGCGTCACGCAGCCGATGCAGCCGAGCGGGAACGCATCGATGACGAACTCGGTGGCGCAGATGGTCGGGGCGGTGCCGAGGGTGCGCTGCGCCAGGTGATCGCCGAGACACTCGACGAGCTGCTCCCCGAGGCGTTCGCCACGGTGCGCGAAGCGTGTCGTCGACTCGTGGGGAGCACGGTCACCGTGACCGGTCAGGAGCTGCGCTGGGACATGGTCCCGTACGACGTGCAGCTGCACGGCGGATTGCAGCTCCACCTCGGCCGCATTGCCGAAATGGCGACGGGCGAAGGCAAGACGCTGGTCGCGACGTTGCCCACCTATCTGAACGCGCTGCCCGGTCGCGCTCGCGCGCCGTGACTCGCAGTGGATGGGCCATCTCTACCGGTGGCTTGGCCTGAGCGTCGCGTGTCTCGACGACACCGAGCCCGGGTCGCCGCAGCGTCGTGCCGCCTACGCCGCGGACATCACGTACGGCACGAACAACGAGTTCGGCTTCGACTACCTGCGCGACAACATGGTCGTCAGCCTCGAACAGCGCGTGCAGCGCCCGCATGCGTTTGCCATCATCGACGAGGTCGACTCGATCCTCATCGACGAAGCGCGCACACCGCTCATCATCTCGGGCCCGGTGGGGCACGAGGGTGACGTGCAGTACGCGCAGTTCAACTCGGCGGTGGGGCGCGTCGTGCGCCGCCAGACGGAGCTGGCCAATCAGCTCGTGGCCGACGGTGAGCGCGCGCTCGAATCCGGTGACACGTCCACGGCCGGCTTGCTGCTGTACAAGGCGAAGATGGGCGCGCCCAAGAACAAGCGCCTGCTCAAGGTCCTCAACGAAACGGGCGTCAAGACGCTCGTGCAGAAGATGGAGCTCGAGCACATCGCCGATCGCAAGCTGCCCATGGCGCGGCGGCAGTACGGCGACATCGAAGCCGATCTGCTCTACGTGCTGGACGAGAAGGGACACACCGTGCACCTCACCGATGCCGGTGTCGATTTCCTCTCGCCCGATCAGCCCGACGCCATGGTGCTGCCGGACATCTCCACCGAGATCCACCGCATCGAGAAGGACGCGTCGCTCGCGCCGGCCGAACGGCTCGCGCAGCGGCAGGCGATCGAGCAGGAGTACGCGCTCAAGAGTCAGCGCCTGAACATCATTCACCAGCTGTTGCGCGCGCACGCGCTGTACGAGCGCGACGTGAACTACGTGGTGCAGGATGGGCAGGTGCTCATCGTCGACGAGTTCACGGGGCGCACCATGCCGGGGCGCCGTTGGTCGGAAGGGTTGCACCAGGCCGTGGAGGCCAAGGAAGGGGTGCAGGTGAAGGGCGAGACGCAGACGCTCGCGACCGTCACCATCCAGAACTACTTCCGCATGTACGAGAAGCTCGCCGGCATGACGGGCACCGCGGAGACGGAGGAGAACGAGTTCCACCAGATCTACGGGCTCGAGGTCGCGGTCGTCCCCACGAACCGGCCGATCGTGCGCGATGATCGCGACGACTGGGTCTACAAGACGCGTCGCGAGAAGTACAACGCCATCGTCGAGGAGACGCGTCGACTGCACGATCTGGGCTTCCCGGTGCTCGTGGGCACGGCGAGTGTCGAGGCGTCCGAGACGCTGTCGAAGATGTTCACGCGCGCCGGTCTCAAGCACAACGTGCTCAACGCCAAGTATCACCAGCGGGAAGCCGAGATCGTGGCGCTCGCGGGACAGCGCGGCGCGATCACGATCGCGACGAACATGGCCGGCCGTGGTACCGACATCAAGCTGGGCGAGGGCGTGCGCGAGTCGCGGCCGAGCGTGGTGAAGGACCTCGATGGCAAGGACCACGAGATCGTCGAGGACGGTGGCCTGCACATCATCGGTTCCGAGCGGCACGAATCGCGTCGCATCGACCGGCAGCTGCGTGGTCGCGCCGGCCGACAGGGCGATCCGGGTGCGTCGCAGTTCTTCCTGTCGCTCGAAGATGACCTCATGCGCCTCTTCGGCACCGATCGCATCGCGAAGCTCATGGATCGCATGGGGGCGCAGGAAGGCGAAGTGCTCACGCACCCGCTCATCACGCGCTCCATCGAGCAGGCGCAGAAGCGCGTCGAGTTGCAGAACTTCCAGGCGCGCAAGCGGCTGCTCGAGTACGACGATGTGATGAACCAGCAGCGCGAAGTGATCTACTCGCAGCGCGCGTTCGCCCTCGATGGCGGGGAAGAACTGAAGGGCGAGGCGCGCAAGTACCTCGATCGGGCGGTCCGCAAGCGCGTCGAGGATGCCCTCGCGGTGTACGACAGCCCCGAGCAGTGGGATTTTGCGCTGCTGCAACAGGATCTCCTGTTGCACTACATGCTGTCGGTGCCCGAGTTCGAGGAGGCGCCGCATCCCGGCACGCTGGCCGAAGCGCAGGACGCGGCGGTCGAAGCGATTCATCAGGCCTTCGATCGCAAGCTCGAGGGACTCGATGCCATTCGCGATCAGGATGGCAACGGATTTGGCGATCGCCTGCTGGCGCTCGTGATGCTCAACGTGCTCGACGAGAAGTGGAAGGATCATCTCTACGATCTCGATCAGCTGCGCGCGAGCATTCACTATCGCTCGTGGGGCCAGAAGGATCCGCTCGTCGAGTACAAGCAGGATGCGTTCGCGATGTTCGAGGACCTCATGCAGGACCTCGCGCACACGTTCACCGAGCGGTTCCTCAAGGCGCAGATCGTGTTCGAGCAGCCTGCACCGCCGCCGATGGAGATGCTGCCGCCGGAGCCGCCGCGTCCGCAGCGTCGCTACAACGCGATGGGCGTGCTCGAGGACATCGTCCCTGACGTCCCGACGCTCCCGCCGGTGATGGCCGCCGACGTCGCGGAGGCCGTGTACGACGACGACGCGCCGGTCGCCGAGGCCCCCGTGGCGAGTGCGCCGGTTGCCCCGGATGCACCAACCTCCGATGGCATCGTCGCGTCGGCGGCGACGCAGCCCGCGGCCGCCGCGCGCGTGGTGGGAGCCGGTCCGATTCGCAGCATGACGCCCGGCGGTGGCCCGGTCGACTTCAGCACCGCTGGCCGCAACGATCCGTGCCCGTGC
>JALOPN010000160.1 GCA_025453875.1 Gemmatimonadaceae bacterium
GGGAGCTGATCGAGCTGATGCGGGCTGGAAGGAGCTGAAGCTCTGCTTACGCGCCCCGATGCCCGCTGCTCGCTCCACCCGTTTCCGTGGCTACGCCCCGACCCGTTTCCGTGGCTACGCCCCCACCCGTTTCCGTGGTACTTCCCCCTACCGGACCTGCACCCCAAGTCGCACTACCCGCGGCGCTTGTCGCGCCTGGACGGCGCCGACCAGCGACTGCGGATTGTCGGGGAGCTGGTTCAGCACGCTCGGATTGCGCGCCGTGACGGCGCGGCCCCCGAGCAGGTTGAAGACTTCGAGGCCCACGACGAAGGACTGGCGGCCGATGGGCAGCGCTTTCTGCAGGCGAACGTCCACGGTGGTTTGCACATCGAGTTGTCGAGCGCCGCGCGGCTCGAGCAGTACGGATTGGCCGGTGGCGGAGCGAACGAGTGCGCTGTTTAGTGGGACGACGCCACCCGCAGCGTCGACGGTCTCGTAGGTCAGCTGGCGACTGATCGGGAACGTTGGCGTCCAGAAGTCGCCCGTCTGCACGGAGAGGAAGGCGCCGCCTTCGAGTCCCCAGGGCAGCTCGCCGCTGGCGCGCACCTTGAGATCCCACGGTGCGAATCCCTCGAGGCGACCATTGGCGTTGATGCCCGTGTTGGGATCGGTCCACGGGCCGTTGCCATTGCCGCTCGGATCGAGGTAGCCACTCACGGAGAAGAAGTTGCCGCGCAGGTCGGTGTAGGCGAGCGCGGCCGTGACATCGGCGCGTGACCAGGTCCCGGTGAGCACGAGCTGCAGCTGATCGAAGTGACGGCGTGCGTCATCCGCCACGCCGAGTTGTGTGCGTGAATCGAACCACAGTCGGAGCGAGTCTGCGGCCACGTATCCGGGCACGTTGTCGCCGGCGGCGAGTCGTGCCGCGAGGTCGTCGCTGCGCACCCACAGGCGTGGGAGCACGATCGGTTGGCCATCGAGACCGAGCACGGGACCGCGGGCGTCGCGGATGCGCACGTTGTCGATCGGCGACCAGTTCAGGCGGCGCCGTGTGTCCGTAAGCGCGAGCACGTTGCCGTTGGTGCGCCGCACGTAGAGCACTTCGGCGCGCAGCGAGCGTGTGAGGGCGTGCTCGAAGCCGAGGGTCAGCTGATCGACATACGGCTGCCGATAGTCCTGAATGCGGTCGGCTTCGGTGGAGAGGGTGGGGCCGGGGAAACAGGTGAAGTTGTTGACGAATTCGGTGCGGATGAGCGGGCGCGTCGGATCGGGACGGTTGGTGCCCGACACATCGTTCCAGTCGCAGTAATCGAGGTTGGTGTAGAGCCCCGCGTTCGGCGCACGGTCGAAGTGCAGCGCGAACAGATGCTGGTGATAACGTCCCCAGTGGGCCTTGGTGATCCAGCGACGATCGCCCGCAACGTCGAAGGTTGCCCCGAGGCGCGGATCGAGACCCAAGGTGCGCACGGCGGTGAACGACGGGGCGGAGGTGAGCGTGTTGCCGGGCGTCATGGTGCCGCGCCAGTAGCCGAGGCGTACGCCGAGATTGAGGGAGAGTCGCGTGCCGAGTCGCACGTCGTCCTGCAGGTACACGGCGGCGTTGAGCGTGCCGGCGTCGAGATCGATGGTGCCGCCCGTGTCGGCGGACGCATAGAGGCCGAGACTGGGAATGGTGCGCCACGTCGCGGTGTTGAGCGGGTCGAAGTCGGGGCCCGCTTCGGTGTACCAGGTGAGGCCACCGTTGCGCGTACGCTGTTCGCGCCACCGGCCGAAGGTTGCGTCACCGCCCACCTTGAGTTCGTGCGTGACAGCGCCGTTCACCACGTAGAACTGCTGCATGACCGTGGCGGCAAGACTGCTCGGCGTGTTGCGGCGCGTGTACGTGGCGTTGACGTAGCGTGGCACCTGGGGTGCGTCGAGCAGGGCGATCGATGGTTGCTGGGAGCCCGCGTAGGGCAGTTCATCGTCGCGGCCGGAATAGCCCGAGATGCGCGCTTCGAACTGGCGCGTTGCGCTTTGCGCGCGTTGCCAGAGAGCCTGAAAGAACACGCTCGGTGATTCCCCGCGCGTGCTCGCCGCCGGCGTCACGAACGGCGTGAGGCCAACGCGCTCGCGCCGCAGGTTGTCGTAGCCAAGTGACCCATGGAGAATGTCCCGTGGCGTGGCCTGCCAGGTGAGCTTGCCGTAATACTTCTGTTCGCGACGTTCCCGTTGCGTGTCGAGCCAGCCGGTGGTGGGCGCGCCAAGCACGCCACCAGGAGCGGCCGCGACCCGTTCGCGCGAGCGCACCTCCTGTCCCGACACGAAGAAGTAGAGCTTGTCGCGAATGAGCGGGCCACGCAGTTCGCCGTTCACTTCGGTGCGATCAATCAGCTCGGCGAGCACGTCGACATCACTCGCGGCGGCTCCGTTGAAGGCGCGTTGCTCCGTGAAGGTGCGGAGTGCGCCTTGCAGCGTGTTGGTGCCGGTCTTGGTGACGAGATTGATCAGACCGCCCTGGAAGTTGCCGTACTCTGCGCCTGCGCCGAGGCCCACCACGCGGAAATCCTCGAGCCAGTCGATGTTGGGCAACAGGAACGAACCACCAGCGCCGGGCTGATTGACCGTCACGCCATCGAGCTGGTAGAGATTGGCCTGATTGGTGGAGCCGCCGAACACCTGCCCCGGACGTGCGCCTGGCGTGAAGCGAATGAGCGCATTTGCATCGCGAGGTGAGGGGAGCCGTTCGCGTTCGCGCGCCTTGAGCGCGAAGGTGACCGCGGGCGTGGCTGGCCGCTCCGCGAGCGAGGCAACGTCGGTGATGATCACGGCGGGCAACGTGTCGCGCGCACGATCGAGGGTAATGTCGAGCGAGACGAGCTCGGCGATGCCGATCGATACGCCGCGGAGTGTCACATCGCGGAAGCCGATCTGCCGCACCTGGACGTCGTAGCGCCCGGGCGGCAGAAAGGGGATGCGGTACGTGCCGCCGGGATCGCTCCGCACGGTGCGCGGATACGCGCCATCGGCCTGGCGAACGGTCACGGAGGCATTGGCCACGACGCGTCCATTCGCGAGGGTGATCCGCCCCTGCAACGCACCGGTCTGTGGGGTCTGCGCCGCGAGCGGTACGCTGATGGAGAGCGCGAACGCGGCGACCACGAGGCACGAGGTGACGCGCAGGCCGCGGGTCGTGAGCAGCCGGAGGGCGGGGGCGAACAGGAGCACGAGCGAAACTCCAGGGGGAGGGAGCACGACGGGGGCGAACGTCGCACGTTCGCCCCCTCTGCATACCACGCAGCCTCTCGTCTGTGCCATGCGGGCGCAAGGGTCATCCGGAACCAGACCTCGTCTCTGGGCGCCCAGACGCCGCCCGCCGCTACTCGTAGCGCAGCGCCACGATCGGATCGAGCTTTACCGCCGGCTGCTATTCGTAGCGCAGCGCCACGATCGGATCGAGCTTCGCCGCGCGGCGAGCGGGCCAGACGCCGAAGAGCACACCCACCGTGGCCGAGAAGGCGAACGCCATGAGGACCGACTGCATGGACAGCTCGGTGTTCCAGTTGAAGGCGTTGCCCAGCAGCAGCGCGCCGCCACCACCGAGCAGGATACCGATGAGTCCGCCGAGCAGGCAGAGCACGACGGCCTCGATGAGAAACTGCAGCAGGATGTTCGGCCCCGTCGCACCGAGCGCCTTGCGCACGCCGATTTCGCGCGTGCGCTCGGTGACCGACACGAGCATGATGTTCATGATGCCGATGCCACCCACCAGCAGCGACACGGCCGCGATGCCGGCGAGCAGCGTGCTGAACACCTTGCTCGTTTCGGCGGCCGTGTTCAGAAAGTCGGCCTGATTGCGAATCTCGAAATCGTCCGCGGTCTCCCGCGTGAGCCGGTGTTCGCGACGCAGCACCTTCTGGATCTCGGCCATCGTCTGCGGGATCGAATCCTCACTGGGGGCGAGCACCGAGATCGAACGCAGGCGATCGGTGCCCATGAGGCGGAAGCGCGCCGTCTGCAGTGGGATGAGCACCTGATCATCCGGGTTCTGCCACGGAGTCGTCTGCCCCTTGCTCTTGAGAATGCCGACCACCGTGAACTGGATGCCGCGAATGCGAACCGGCTGATCGAGCAGCGACGCCGGGTTCTCCACGCCGAGCTTCTCGATCACGTTGGGACCGATCACCGCGACGCGCTGCTTGCCTTCGTCTTCCCGCGTCGTGAACATGCGCCCGTACTCCAGCTCGTACTTGCGCACCTCGAGGTAGTTGGCCGTCGTGCCGACGATCTGCGTGCTGGTGTTGCGGCTCAGGTACTGCAGCTGGAACTGCCGGTTCATTTCGGGCTGGATCGCCTTGCTGATCTTTGCCTGTGCCAGCAACGCCTCGGCGTCGCGAATGCGCAGGCGGGCACGGTCGGTTTCCGACGCGACGCCGCGGGCGGCGACCTGCCCGGGATTCACCGTGAGCAGCGTGGTCCCGAGCGCGGTGATGCGATCGTTGATCGCCTTCTGGGCGCCGCGCCCGATCCCGTCCATGGCAATCACCGCGCCGACACCGATCACGATGCCGAGCATCGTGAGCAGACTACGCAGCTTGTTGGCGCGGAGCGCACTGAGTGCGACGCGAAGCACCTCGCCCCAGAGCATGGTTACATCCCTCCGCGCGGACCACCACCACCGCCGCCGCCGCCACCACCGCCACCGCCCGTGCTGGGCGTGGTGCGCGAGAGACCCGGCACGCCACCCATGCCGCTGAAGCGCGCGTTGCGCTGTTCGCGCGCGGCCTGCAGTGCGGCCATCGCGAGCGACGCGACCTGATCACCTTCCTGCAGCCCCGAGATCACCTCGGAGTAGTCGTAGTCGGCCGACCCGAGCCGCACGAGGCGCGCCTCGTACTGGCCACTGTCGCGCACGAGGAACACCACGCCTTGCCGCGAGGCGCCGCCGTTGCGACGGGAGCCAAGGCCACCACCGTTCCCCTGCGAGCCAGCGCGCGTGCTGCCGCCACGCGCCGCCGAGCCCGCGTTCGCGCCAGGCCGAGCGTTGCCGGCGC
>JALOPN010000161.1 GCA_025453875.1 Gemmatimonadaceae bacterium
TGCTCGATGCCCCTGCGGCGCGAGTGGGCCCGCCGCACCCCGCTGGGCTTCGAGCACGTCCCACAACGCGACGCGTCGACGCCGCGCCTCGGGCTCGTGGGCGTACCACGTATCGAATGCGCCCGCCTCGGCCAAACGCTGCACCGCCGCACGATCGAGTCGCACACGACGCACGAAGTCGTCCACACTCGTGAACGGTCCCTGCCGCAGCGCCTCTTCGAGCGCCTCGCGCGCGCGTGCGCCCAGTCCACGCACGAGGCGAACACCGAGACGCACCGCCGGGGGACGCGCCGCGCGCGACGGCTCGGCGACGCCGCGCAGTGTTCCCCGAGCGGTCGTCGCTGCCTCCAGTGCAGCCGTCACCGCACCGCGCAGGTGTACGGTGCCCGCCCGGGGCACCAGTGTGCGACCGTCCGGCAGTTCGAGCACGTGATCCCACGCGCTGCACGTGAGATCCACCGGACGCACTTCCACGCCGTGCCGCTTCGCATCCTCCACGAGGGTCCCCGGTGAGTAGAACCCCATGGGCTGCGCGTTGAGCATGGCACAGAGATACTCGGCGCCGTAGTAGTGCCGCAGATACGCCGTGGCGTACACGATGAGCGCAAAGCTCGCGGCGTGACTCTCGGGGAAGCCGTAGTCGGCGAATGCGTTGATCTGGTTGTAGATGCGTCGTGCAATGTCCTCGGGGATGCCGTTGCGCTGCATGCCCGCGATGAGCTGCTCGCAGATGTCGGCCATGCGTTCACGACTGCGCTTGTGCCCCATCGCGCGCCGCAGCACATCGGCCTGCCCCGGTGTGAAGCCCGCCGCCGCGATCGCCACCTGCATCCCCTGCTCCTGAAAGAGCGGGACGCCGAGCGTGCGTTCGAGCACATGCTGCACCGCCGGATGCGGATACGTGATCGGCTCGAGCCCGGCGCGACGCCGCAGGTACGGATGCACCATGTCACCCTGAATGGGACCGGGGCGAATGAGCGCCACTTCCACCACGAGATCGTAGAAGCAGCGTGGCTTGAGTCGTGGCAGCGTATTCATCTGCGCGCGACTCTCCACCTGGAAGACCCCCACGCTGTCGGCCGCACACAGCTGGTCATACACGGCCTGGTCGCTCATGTCGAGCTGCGCGAGGTCCACGTGCACACCGCGCGTATGCCGCAGGTAGAGCAGGCAGTCCTGCACGACGGTGAGCATGCCGAGCCCGAGCAGGTCGATCTTTACCAGCCCCACGGGATCGAGATCGTCCTTCTCCCATTGAATGACCGTGCGCCCCGGCATGCTGGCCGGTTCGATCGGCACCACCGTGCCCAATGGCTCACGCGTGAGCACGAAGCCGCCCACGTGGATGGAGCGGTGACGCGGCAACTGATGCAGCCCCTCGATGACATCGGCGAGCACGTCGACGCGCGGATCGGCAGGATCGAGTCCCACCGATTCGAGCAGCGCATTGCGTGGGACGGTGGGCGCCGGCGCGTCATCGTCGGGGGCCGTGGGCGATGACAGCGCGGATCCGTACGTCTCGTCCGGTGCGATCGCACCGTCCGCCGCAGATGTCTGCGCCACGGCCTGCTGCAATTGCGTACGACGCAGATGCGCTTCGGCCATCTTCAGGTTCTCGAGGCGTCCCCCCATGGCCGCGCGCAACTGTCGCGCTTCGTCATCGACCGCGTTCGCGTGACGCACCGCCTCCGTCCCGCCGATCATGCGTTGACCCAGCCGGTCGGCCACGATCCGTTCGGCCACGTGTGGTGCAGGAGGCGTCACACCGTTCGCCTCGAGCACCAGCTGCCGCTTGAGGGCGTCGCGCGCCTCGCTCGGCAGCACGCCATCACCGTTGGGCGTCTTCGCTCGGTTCTCCGGTGTCTTCTCACGCCAGTGGTACGTGTCCACGCGCAGCGCCGCGCGCGCAATCGCGCGCTCGGCATCGCGTGCATCGGGGGCGTGCTGGCTCGGATGATCGGCCGTCGCACGCCGCGGATCGGGGGCGAGGCGGTGAGCGGCGGTGTCGGAGGAGGTGGTGTCTGGCGCCGTCGCGTCGTCGTCGTCCGCCACCGCGTGTGTCACGCGGAGCGACTCCGCCGTCGCGCGCGCGCTGAAGCGATCGGCGAGCGACGCGAGCGCGTCTCCCTGTGTCACGCTGAAGCCGAGCACACGCGCAACATCACGCACCGCACTACGCCCCCGGTAGGTGATCTGTTCGCACACCATGGCCGCGTGCTCGCGCCCGTAGCGCTCGTACACGTACTGCGGGCTCTTCGCGCTCTTCGCTCAGGAACCGTTCGAAAAGCAGCTCCATGCGAATCGGATCGACGGCGGTGATGCCGAGGCAGTAGCACACCGCACTGTTCGCGGCCGAGCCGCGTCCCTGGCAGAGAATGCCTTCGCGCCGTGCGAAACGCACGATGTCCCACACGATGAGGAAGTAGCCGGCGAGACCGAGCTTCGTGATGAGGGCGAGCTCATGCGCGAGTTGTGTCTCGTGTCGTGTGGTGCGCTGTGCCGTGCCCGGTGGTCCCCAGCGCTCGGTGGCCCCGTGCTCCACGAGCTGCGCGAGATATGCATCGGCGCTCACGCCCGCCGGCAGGGGAAACGCCGGCAGCGTGGGGCGCAGATGTTCGAGGCGGAAGGCACACCGTTCGGCAATGGCGAGCGATTGCGTGAGTCCCTGCTCGTGTCCACGCCACGTGATGGCGAGTTGGGCCGCGCTCTTGAGATACCACTCGGCGTTGGGACGCAGCCGTGTGCCCATGTCGTCGAGCACCCGTTCGTGGCGGAGCGAGGCGAGCACGTCGTGCACGATGCGACCGGTGGCGTCGGCGTAGTGCACATCGTTGGTGACCACCCACGGCACGCCGAGCGCGTGCGCGAGTGGCAGGAGCCGTCGCACGAGCGCGCGCTCTTCGGGGAGTCCATGGTCCCACACTTCGACGGCGAGGCGATCGCCAAAGCAGTCGGCGAGCACACCGAGCGCCCGTCGCGCCTCGCGCAGTCGTCCTTCACGCGCGAGCTGCGGCACCCACCCCCGCGGGCATCCGGTGAGCGCGAACACACCGGCCGTGTGCTGCGCGAGCAGGTCGAGCGACACCACGGGTTCACCACGTGGGCGGTCCATGCGCGCGCGCGTCACGAGCCACGAGAGATTGCCGTAGCCCTCGCGGGTTTCGGCGAGCAGGACGAGATGCGTGCGGCGTGGACCGGCGTCGTCAGGCATGTCGACGGTGAGCTCGACGCCCAGAATCCCGCCGAGGCCGGCCGTTCGCGCGGCCTCGGCGAAGCGCACGACGCCCCCGAGCTCGTCGTGATCGGTGAGCGCCAGCGCCGGCAGGCCGAGTGCGTGGGCGCGGGTGACGAGCGCCTCGGGGAGCGACGCCCCGTCGAGCAGCGAGAACGCAGAGTGGCAGTGGAGCTCGACGTACGCCGGCGGCCCCGAAAGGCGACGCGAGGGGGCGGGTGAGCGGGGCGGGGAGACGGGCGAACGCACGGACGAAGGACCGGAACGGGAGCCGCGGTCGGAACGGACGCGCGGGAGCGGAGTATACGAACAAACACCGAAGATCGCGAGCGCCGTTCCGGGTGAGCCGCCGCGCCGCCGCCTCGCGCATGTCCGGATGAGCTCCCGGCATTCGGCCGGGGCGACCGATCCTCGTCCGGAGTCTGCCATGCGATTCTCCCCATTCCTCTCGGCCGGTGCGCTGGCCGCATCCCTCTGGCTGGTGGCCTGTGGCGGTGACGGCGGGACCGCGCCCCCGCCGCCGGCGGTGCAGGTCTCGGTCACACCAGGCACGGCCACGGTCGGCGCCGGCGGCACGGCGAGCTTCGCGGCGGCGGTCATCAACGCCACGAACCCCGGGGTGACCTGGACCGCCTCCGGTGGCAGCCTGACGCCCAGCGGCGCGAGTACGAGTTGGACCGCACCGGCGCAGGGCGGCAGCTACACCATCACCGCCACGTCGTCCGCCGACCCGAGCAAGAGCGCGGCAGCGACGGTGACGGTGACACCCGTGACCGTCGCGGTGAGCGGCGCCGCGTCGGTGGTGTTTCGTGGGGCGACCACCACGATGAGCGCAACGGTCGGCGGCAGCAGCGACACGCGGGTGACCTGGAGCGCGAGCTGCGGCACGATCACCGGTGATGGCGCCAGTGTGCAGTACACCGCGCCGGAGGCTGCGGGCGATTGCGTGATCAGTGCGACGAGTGTGCTCGATCCGGCCACGAGCGGACGAGACACGATCACGGTGCGACGCGCCTGGCGTGTCGCCACGTTGAGTGACACCGATGATGGCGCGTGCACGTTTGCGCACTGCTCGCTGCGCGAGGCGATCACGGCCGCGAACGCCGCTGCCGATCTCGATTCGATCCTGCTGTTCCCGGGCGAGACAACGGCCGGGACGATCGCACTCACGGCCGCGCTGCCCGTGGTGCGCCAGCCGCTGCAGCTGATCGGTCCCGGTCCGAGCGCGCTCATCGTCGATGCCAACGCCACGGTGGCCGCCCCGCGCGGTGTCCTGCACGTGGACGGTGACCTGACGGCGAGCGTGCGTGGCCTCACGCTGCGCCGTGGTTTGCGTGGCGGTGGCGGTGGGGTGCTGGTGGACAACGGCGCACGCCTCACGCTGCAGGATGTGCACGTGCGCGAGAACACCTCGGTCAACGCAGCAGGGGGTGGTGTACTTGCGCTGCGTAGTGCGCAGGTGACGCTGCTCGATGTGGACATCGTGGGCAATCGCGCCACGGGCAGCAACGGACCGGGCGGTGGTGTGTCAGTGGAGCCGGGTTCGCAAGTCACGATGCGTCGCGGACGCATCAGTTTGAACGAAGCACCTGGTGCGTTCGGCGGCGGTGCGCGCGTGTTCAACGGGCGCTTGCAGCTCGACAGTGTGCTCGTTGCCGGCAATCGCGGTGGCGATGTGTCCGGCGGCACGGGGGTTGGGGGCGGTGTGTTCAGCGATGGCGCCGACGCGGTGGTGCAGATCACCGGCAGCATCATCGAGGACAACGAGGCAGGCTTCTCCGGTGGTGGGCTCGCCGTGCGTGGTGGGACGGTCTCCACACTCACCGGCGGCATCGTGCGTACGAATCGCGCGGCGGCAGCGGCCGGCATCGAAGTGGGCAGTGCGACGACCACGGTGACGGGCACGGTCGTCAGCGCCAACGTCGCCACGCAGCGCGGCGGTGGTGTCTTCCTGTTCGGCACCGCCGAGTACACGCACACCGGTGGGGCCATCCGCACAAATGACGGCGGCACCAGCGGTGGTGGCGGCATTTACGCGCAGCAGGACGCGCGACTCACGCTGACTGATGTGAACGTGGACGAGAATCGACTGAGCGGGTCGAGTGGTGCTGGTCTGTGGGCCGGCGGTAACGCAAGCGTGACCATCACGCGCGGCACGATATCGCGCAACACCGGCGCGTTGCTGGGCGGTGGTGTGTTCGTGACGGTGGCGCGTCCGCTCGATTTCTCCGGCGTGGTGATCGAAGAGAACGTGGCGCGCGACGGTGGTGGTGGCCTGTTCCTCAGTGCGTCGAGCGTGCAGGCCGGTGGGCGGATTCGCGGCGGTCGCATTGCCGGCAATCGGTCCGTGACCGGCGGGGGCGGCGGCATCTTCTCGCAGAACGTCTCGCTGACGGTGGACTCCGTGACCTTTGCCAACAATCAGGCCACGCAAGGTGGCGGTGCGTATCTCGCGCTGCTCGGTGGCGCGCTCGCGTTCACCGACATCGTCGCCGAAGACAACACCGCCAATCTCGGTGGGGCACTCGGCTTCAACGGCACGATGAGCGTGGCCGTCACACGCGGAGTGTTGCGACGCAACACGGCGGTCACGGTGGGCGGTGGGCTCTGGAAGGCGGGGCAGAGTGCGCTCAGCATGACGGGCACGGCGGTGCTCGACAATACCGCAGGCACGCAGGGTGGTGGGGTGCAGCTGGCCGGCCCGGGAGCGGCCGCGACCCTCACGAACATCACCGTGCGCGGCAATCGCGCCACCACGGCGAGCGGTGGTGGACTCACCGCGGGCGTGCCGGTGCAGATCATCGGCAGCACGTTCGCCGACAACACGAGCGGTGCCATCGGCGGCGGCCTCTTTGCCGCCTCCACGGGCAACGCGGTGATCCGCAACAGCACGTTCTCGAACAACTCGGCCGTGATGGGTGGTGGCGTGGCCGCGACGGGCCCGGCGACGCTCACCAATGTGACGGTGGTTGCCAATCGGGCCACCGACTACGGCGGCGGCGTTGGCACCAACAACGCGGGCGCAATCACCCTGACGAACGCGCTGCTGTCCGGCAATCGTGTCGGCGCGGCGACGGCGAACTGTGGGAGCGGTGGCACCAGTGTGATTTCGTCGGGCGGTGGCAATCTGGCCGACGACACGGCCTGCAGCACGCTGACACAACCGAGCGATCGCACGAACATCCCGGCGGGCGTGAGCCCGACACTCGCCAACAACGGCGGGCCGACGCTCACGCACGCACTGCTGGAGAGCAGTGCGGCGATCAATGCCGCCGTCGCCTCGGCGTGTCCGGCCACAGATCAGCGCGGCTTCGGTCGCGTCGGGGCGTGCGATGTGGGCGCGGTGGAGTTTGGCGGCAGCGCACCGGCGGGCGCCATGCGGGCCGCGTCCAGCGGACGCGGTCGGCCCTGACCCGATCGCTGGCGTGGTTGTGTGTCGACGGTGCACCGGGGCGTTCCTGGTGCACCGTCGTGTATAATTCGGCATGCCGAACTCGCGCGATGCCGCCGCGCAAACTCCCGAAGTGGATGCCGTCCTCGACGTGGTCGATGCCCTCTCCCCCGTCGAGCTCGACGGGTTGCCGTACGGGGTCATCCAGCTCGACCGCACGGGGCGCATTCTCAAGTACAACGCCGTCGAATCGCGCCTCGCGTCGCTTGCCCAGGAAGATGCGGTGGGCAAGCAGTTCTTCACCGAGATCGCGCCCTGCACCCGCGTGCAGGAGTTCTACGGGCGCTTCAAGGAAGGCGTGATCCGCGAGGTGCTCGACACCTCGTTCAAGTTCCACTTCGCCTTCAAGCAGGCACCGCGCGACGTGACGGTGCGGCTGTTCTTTTCCAAGCGTACGCAGACGGTGTGGGTGCTCATCTCCGATCACGAAGGGACGGACTGACGCCCGCGTCGGCGCGGTACTGCCCCTCGCGCGCTGGCGGTCCGCGCGCCATATCGGGGGGACGCCCTCGTCCGTCTCCTTCTGCCCCGCCGCCCATGTCGATCGCCCGCGCGTGGCGCGTGTTCGCGCTGCTGCCCGTCGTTCTCACTGCGCCGCTCGTGCGCGATGTGTCGTCCACGCCGGCGGTCGCGCCTGGCGGCGCTGCGCTCGCGCACTGGAAGGCGAACGGTGTCGCCTACGGCATGTTCGTGCCGAGCGAGCGCAATCCCAGCGAGCGGGACGCGGCCGGCAATCGTCTGCCCCCGCTCTACACCGAAGCGGGCGCGCGAGCACTCGCGGCCGATACGCTGCTCGACTATCTGTTTCTCAACCTCGAAGGCGCGTACGACGAGTCGGCCGTGCGCGCGCTCGTCGCGGGTGTGCGCGCCAGTGCGCATCAGCCCACGCTGCTCGTGCGCGTGCCGACGATCGAAGCGGCGGGGGCCGACAGTACGCGTGCGCGCGTC